>JANNDZ010000449.1:0-2736 GCA_031378395.1 Pseudanabaena sp. OTE_75_metabat_487_sub | reverse complement strand
AGCTAGATGCGTAGAAATACGCATGTCTAGATCTAACTGAGAGAGGCGGGGCTTAATAGCCTCCCTCGACTCAACCTCTACCCTCTTCGCTTTTAGCGATCGCCTGTTGCTGCGGTGTGAGGTGTTGGGCAAAGCATTCCCGTATTTTGGGGATTTGAAAATTTACAAATGGTTGCGGGAATGCTTTGCCCCTACATTAAAAATCTATTCAAAGGCTTCGCGGAGGACGGTTTGCATGAGGTTTTCGGCGAGTTGTTTGCGGTGTTTGATTTGTTGTTCTAGTTGGTCGATGATGTTCATTAAGCGATCAACTTTTTCAACTATCGCTTTTTGTTCGGCAAGAGGTGGAAGGGGAAACAACGTATTTAAAACCACACCTTGATTTATTTTCGGCATACTTTTTTGAGCACCTTTTGCAAGACTTCTATAATATTCCCTTGTCATTGGAGAAGATAATAGTAGATAAGAAAATTCAATTGACACATTTTGCATCATCTGGATTTTCATCATTAGATCAGGATAGATAAATTGATTATCTTCATCGTCATAAATTGCACTTACTCCAACATAATCAAGAGAATTACTTCTTTGAATTAATATATCGTTCTTCTTTAACCAGAGAAAAGAATCAGGGGCAATATCTTCATCAATATATTTACATTCATCTGGATTAAACTTTCCCGAAGTTGTAGCACCTAGCTTTAAGGTTTTAATATTGGTTGGATGCGATACAGCTTTGGGAGAATATCCATTTTTAGGGCTTTCTTTAATGATGTCTCCCAAACGACACCAAACCCAACTGTCAGGAATAGAAAATGGAATTTCATTGATCGCTATTTCAGCAAGAGGTTTTTCTTTTTTGAGTTTGCCATCGGCTATTAACTGTTGTTTTTCGGCTTTGATTTTGGCGAGGAGTGCGATCGCATCGGTGTCTGGATTTCCCTTTTGCATAGGGTTTTTGGTGCGCCATTCGGCAGTAAGTTGACCTGCGATCGCCTCCTGCAAAATCGCCTGTTTCAACTGAGTAACTATATTGAATTGCTTCTTATTTTCGTAAAGAATATCCAAATGAAAATAATATATATTAAATAGTTTATTGGATATCTTATAAATTTCTTCAGGTAAATCATATTCTTTTTTAGACGGAGATTTATTTTCCGAGAAACAATCTAGACAATAATTCAAATAATCTATTAAATTATTTTGTTCATCAATAGCAGGGCAAATAAAAGGAGTGTTTTTTATTTTCGTTTGATTGATTATTGGCAAGGTTGTCACCAACTGTTCACTCAAAAACAAATCGCGATTTGCCAAGAAATAATAGTAAGCATACTCAAGAACAACATCATCATTAAATGTTATCCCAGTAATTTGTTGATTTGCACTAGCTTGTTTCTCAAGGATTGATACTCTCCCAATATCTCCAATGCAATTAATTAAAAGTGTATTTTTATCAAATAAAGTAGCTTTTTTTTCATTGACTGCAACTTTAGACAACTTTTCTTTTGATTCAATTAGAAACTTTGAAAAGCCAATATCACTAGGCTTAAACCAATCAATTTCACCTGTCTCGTAATATCTTTGAACTCCTGTCGGAGGAGTCTTGCCTGTAATTATCGTTTTAATGTATTTTGCTAATGGCTCAGGAGACTGCTTAGAGCATTTAAAAAAATAACGGGCAATCCAACCTATAGGACTATTTTCAATTCTTCTATACCTTTCAGCAGTGGTCAAATTGTCATTTGAGAATAAATGTGTCCACTCATTCATGTTAAATACCTTCCTTCTTTAATAGTTCTAAAAGCTCATCACTCTTTTTGAAAGAATCATGCAACATCCCCAACAAATCAACCGAACTATAACCCCGTTCCACCTCCACCACATGAGGATTTTTTACATCCAGATTAAACCCATTCTTCTCCAAATCCGCAAAACTCACCCGCCATGCCTGCTCACCCTCCTCACGATTACCCCACCAATCGCGCAACGACTGAAACTCACCCTTCACAATCGGCTTCGTCTTAGAATACGCCTTCACCCCAACAGGCAAACGATGCTCCCAATACCACACATCCTCAGTACGCTTACCCTTCGTAAAGAACAACAAATTAGTCGCCACCGAAGCATAGGGTTGGAACACAGAATTTGGTAAACGCACAATCGTATGCAGATTGCAAGACTCCAACAAATGCTGACGAATCCGCGCCTTCACCCCATCACCAGTTAACGAGCCATCAGGCAAAACGATCGCCGCACGACCGCGATCGCGCAAATAACGCACCATCAACAACAAAAACAAATCCGCACTTTCCGTAGTCCGATAACTCAACGGAAAATTATCCTGCACCCCATCCGTCACCGAAGCCCCAAACGGCGGATTAGCAAGGATCACATCCACCCGATCCGCCTCCGTAATACTCGTATATTCCCGATTCAGACTATCCGTATACTCAATATTCGGAACCTCAATCTCATGCAAAAACAAATTCGTCACCGCCAACATAAACGGCAACGGCTTAAACTCCATTCCCCTAATCGTCTTCTCCAAAGTTTCCAGATCCTTCACCTGATCGATACCCTGCGATCGCAAATGATTCACTGGAGTTTAGACTAAAAAAGGAAAAAAAGGCAGAGTAAAAGAGATACAAACTGCCTAAAGTAGATGAAAAAGAAAAAGCACATCTACAGTCATGATTATTGATAAACTACAGGACTTTCGTCAACAGGCATATAATT
>JANNDZ010000431.1:0-7826 GCA_031378395.1 Pseudanabaena sp. OTE_75_metabat_487_sub | reverse complement strand
CATATGATCTAGGCGATCGGTATTGATTGTTGAAGTGCGCCGAATGATGCCATGCACTTCATACCCTTTGGCTAGGAGTAGTTCCGATAGATAAGATCCATCTTGACCTGTGATACCCGTAATTAAGGCGCGTTTAGATTTACTCATGAAGTATGGCTTTGAAGGACTCAATAAAATTTTATAACAATGATTAAAGTAACCTAGAAAAAATGAGGAGAACGAGAAGTTTCCTTTTCTCTTTTATAAGCATTTACCATCAATCAATATCTTTTCAAATTCAGGTGCTGGTAAGGGTGGGCTAAAGAAATAGCCTTGTATCTGATCACAGCCATTTTCTTTTAAAAACTGAATTTGCTCAGCCGTTTCGACACCTTCAGCGATGACTTGCAATGACAAACTATGGGCAAGATCGATGATCGCAAGGGAAATCGTCGCATCGTGGCGATCTGTTGTTATGTCTTGGATAAAACAGCGATCTATCTTAAGTATATTTACTGGAAAATGCTTAAGATAGCTTAAAGAAGAATAGCCTGTACCAAAATCATCGATCGCTACTTTTACGCCTATTGACTGCAACTGCGATAGTACTTGAACTGTAAACTCTGCATTTTGCATAATGATGCTTTCAGTAAGCTCGATTTCCAGATTATCTGATTCGGTAGAAGTTTCTTGTAAAACCTTACTAATTAGTTCAATTAGATTGCTGTCTGGAAGAAAATGCTGACCAGATAGATTGACAGCAATAAATCCGTAATTTATACCAGATTCTCGCCACGAGCGCATTTGTTCACAGACTGAGTATAGGATTACCTCACTCAAACGCAGGATTAGCCCTGTTTTTTCAGCAACTGGGATAAACTTGCTCGGCATGATCAACCCTAAGTCGGGATGCTGCCATCTAGCTAGCGCTTCAGCCCCAACGATTTTACCCGATTCTAAATTAACTAAAGGCTGATAAAAAACCCGAATCTCATTACGATCAATAGCGCGATGTAGGCTGTTGGCTAACGCCATGTATTCTGAAGATTGGACATTCAGATCTGGGCTATAGAGTTTATAGCTATTTCTGCTATGGGTTTTTGCGTAATACATTGCTAATTCAGCATTTTTGATTAATCCTTCCACATCTTGATGATCTTCAGGAAAAATGGTAATGCCAATACTACTAGTAATGAAAACCTCATGCCCATATAGATGATAGGGACGGCTTAATAGATCGAGGATTTTCTGGGTTTCAAGTTTGATACTTTGCGTATCTGTGATACCAGAAATGATCATTGCAAATTCATCGCCTTGGATGCGAGCCACCATATCGCACGGGGCTGTATAGCGTTTTAATCGCTCGGCGATCGCAATAAACAATTGATCGCCAATATCATTGCCAAGAGTGTTGTTAATGATATTGAAATTGTCCATATCCAGAAATAGCAAAGCTAGAGATTTGTTGTTGATTTTGGCGTGTAATATAGCTTGACTTAGAGACTCATGAAAAAGAATGCGATTTGGCAGTTGTGTCAAGCCATCATGGTGAGACAAGTATTCAAATCTCTCGCCTACGGCTTTGATTTCATCATAATAATGATCTCTAGCAGAGTTGTACTTTTGCAAGCGTGAGGCAATCGCACCCAATAATTCAGCAGAAGTGAATGGCTTGGTCAGATAGTCATCTGCACCTAGTTGCATAGCATGACGCATATCCGCTTTCTCGGTCATCGCCGTCAAAAATATAAACGGAATCATCGAGGTTTTAGGTTCTTGTCGCAGTGCAACCAATGTCCCAAAGCCATCCAGTTCTGGCATGGCAATATCACAGATAATCAAATTTGGTAAATAGGTTTTGGCTATTTGTACACCAACAAGTCCATTTTCTGCACCCAGTACATCAAAACCTTCGTAGGAGAGAGTCTCCATGATCTCTTCGCGCAAAGCTTCTACATCTTCGATGACTAGAATCGTTGTCATAATTTAATTTATTCCATTATAAATTAAATAATTATTGGTGCTTAGCGTAGCCGAGCACCAATAATTATTCATTGAGAAAGCTGTAAGGAAGTTTTACCTTTACAGTTGTGCCTTTGTTCTCAACACTAGTAAGTTGAATTGTGCCGCCAAGGATATCTACTGAATTCTTGATAATTGCCATCCCCAATCCAGTTCCTACGATCATACCAACATTTTGGGCGCGATAAAAATGATCAAAAATCTTTTCTTGATCAATTAAAGGAATGCCAATTCCCTGATCTTTAAACTCTAATAAAAGTTGAGGGATGCGATCGCTAGTTAGCGAAATCGTAAAATAAACCTCACTAGTACTTGGAGAATATTTAATAGCATTTGACAATAAGTTAGAAATAATTTGCCTAAAGAATTTAGTGTCAATTGCTATCTTTATAGGCGCATTAATGTTTTTGAATATAACTTGATGCTTACCGTTGCCTGTTAATTTAGTTTGCTCAATGATTTCCAGACAAAAATCTTCAAGATTAATTTCTTCTGACTGTAAATCAAATCTACCAGATTCAGTTTTGCCAATGATTAATACTTCCTCCAATAGGTTTGTCATCCCTTTAACTTCGCGTTGAATTTTATCAATTCTTTCCAGCTTTTTCTCGTCTGACATTTTATGTCCATAGTTTCGCAGCAGATCACTTGCTGTCTGGATCGTTGCTAGTGGAGTGCGAAACTCATGGGAAGCTCTAGAAATAAATTGTGATTTGAGTTCGTTAAGTTCTTTCTCTCTGAGCAAAGCCCTCTCTAGTTGGCTGAGGCTTTGCTCAAGTTGATGGGTTCGATCAGCAACTTGACGCTCTAGATTTTTATTGAGTTCCTGAACTCGTTCAAACAGTTGGACTTGTTGAATTGCGATCGCTACATGATTAGCTAACTGTTTGAGCAAATCAATTTCAAATTCTTCCCACTGACGAGGTGCAAGACATTGATGAGCTATTAACAATCCCCATAAAGTATCTCCAAAAGAAATAGCGACTACGATATTAGCCTTCACTTGAAAACATTGTAAAAGATCTTTATGGCAATTACTTAAATCTGAAAGTTCAACATCATTGATACTAGATATAGCTCTATTTTGATATTTTTTTACATAATCCTGATTAAAACACGCATCATCAATTGTTTTTCCAAGAATGGATAATACAGGATTATTAACAGCTTCTACAACAAATGTACCACTCCAATCTTGCTGGAATTGATAAATAACCACTCGATCAATACGTAATAATTCTTGGGCTTCTTTAACCGTGATTGATAAAATTTGATCGAGATTTAATTCACATTGAATTTTGAGTAAAATCGCATTTAATAAACGTTCTCTCTCACTTTGATAGCGTAATTGAGTTTCGACTTTTTTGCGCTCAGTAATGTCGTAATAGCTGCTTAAATACATCCGCCTGCCCTTATAAGTCATTAGTCTTGTAGAAACTAAAACATCTTTAAATGTGCCATCACGATGACAAAGGCGGGTCTCGACAGTCATCGCTTGACCAGTTTCTTGTAGATGTTGCAATCTTTGCAAGGCTTTATCATGTTCAGAACGATCAGGATATAGAAAGTTTGTAAAATCTTTGCTAGCATTGGCTTCTGACAACGTATATCCTGTCAGACTTTCCATACCAGCATTGAAAATTGCAAAATAGCCGTCATCATCACTAAAAGTGATACCTTCTTTGATTGATGTCAGCACAGTTCGCAAACGTTCTTCACTCTCTAGCAATCTTTGAGTTGATTTGACTTGATCTGTAATGTCAGTTTGAATACCAATATAGTTAGCAAGTTCGCCATGATCATTAAAAACTGGTGCAACATATAAATCATTCCAAAATGGCGTTCCGTCTTTGCGGTAGTTGAGCAAGACTGCGTGACATTCCCGCTTTTCCTCAATAGCTTTGCGTAACTCTAAAAGACCAAGCTGATTGCGATCGCCGCCTTGCAAAAATCGGCAATCACGCCCGATTACTTCTGCTGCGCTATAGCCTGTAATCCTCTCAAAGCTAGGATTAACATAAATCATGGGATTATTCGGCTGAGTGGCATCAGTAATCACAACCCCATTTGAGCTTGCTGCGATCGCCCGTTCACGCAATTTCAGAGACTCTTCTACCCGCTTACGTTCTGAGACATCTCGCAATGAGGCGACCACGTAGACTCTACGATCTTCATCAATTGCTTCTGACACGCGCATTTCCGCCGAGGTTGTACTACCTCGATTGAGAATATCAACATCAGTGCTTTCCCCCACTACGACAGGGAGTCCAAAAGTTTCACCGATAATATCTTCAGATTTACACCCAAATAGGTTCTCGGCTGATTGGTTAACATATCGCACTACGCCTTCATGATCAACCACCACAAAAGCGTCAGAAACTTCACTCACTAAATGGCTGAATTTCTTTTGATTAAGCTCTTGAACTTGGGATTGTGATCGGTCTGTAATATCTTGACAAGTTCCGACGATCTGCTCCGAGTTGTTCATACTATCAATCTCTAAACATAGCGAAATCGATAGCATCCTATTTGTCACCAGATCAAGTTGTTCTTCAAATACAACAACTTGCCGTGTTTGCAAACATTGGCTAACATATTTGTTCAATAATTCAGCAAATTCTAAAGACAGACATTCATTTGGCTGTAAGCCAACTAGATCAACAGTTTGATCGATACTACGTTCCCCAAAAACAAGATGGACAAATGCGGAATTAGCGATCGCAAACCGCAGAATAAATCCCTGATCATTTAGATCTGATACTTGCGTATGTGCTTCAACCGACAAAACAAAGATTCCGCATTGAACATGATCTAGGATATTTTGCATAGTCGCCAAATCCTCTACCAAATGTCGCAGCTATTATTCTTAATGGCTCAACTATAATTGCGATCGCAATGTATTAACATTAATTATTTATGAATTTAACGATCTCAGTTCCTTCAATTGGTTGTGCTAGTTGTATTGAAACTATTGCCAAAGCGATCCAAGCTGTCGATGCATCAGCAGAAGTTAATGGCGATGTAACAACTAAGTTTTTAGATATCGAGAGCCATTTATCTGAAGTCAAAATTCGAGAACTAATTGCGATCGCTGGTCACAAAGCCTCGTAAGAATTAGATGCCGTGATCTTCACGGTATCTAATTCTTACATATCGCAATAATCGCCTTTAGGGGCATTAAAATCCCCTGACTTGCCACCACTCTTATGGATCAGCCTTGTATTCGAGATGATCATCGTCTTTTCGAGGGACTTTGCCATATCGTAAAGGGTTAAAGCTGCGATCGTCGCAGCAGTCATGGCTTCCATTTCCACACCAGTTTCAGATTTGGTTTTGACCTCTGCCTCAATCTGATACCCAGGGATATTTTCATCTAGAAAAATCTTGACATCGACACTAGTGAGATTAAGTGGATGACACATGGGGATCAAGTTAGCTGTTTGTTTGGCTGCCATAATCCCTGCTAGTCTTGCTGTCCCTAATACATCTCCCTTAGGGACATTCCCAGCTTGGATAGCATCTAATGTTGTTGTTTTCATAGATATCTCGCAAACAGCGATCGCCCGTCTCACCGTTTGCGGTTTATGAGTCACATCCACCATCTGAGCATTACCACTTTGTTCGAGATGAGCGAGTGACTGAAGAATATCCGTATCCATAAAAAACTTTGCCGAAATTAGCTCAATAATATAAAAACAAAACAAGGCTACGAAGTATTTAATCACGGTTAGTCGTTGCTAACCATTCAGCCATGACCAGACTCTTCACCTAATACAAAAGTTTACCCGAATTATGACTGAGACTGTAAAGATTGAGATTTATGCAGATAATCTTGGTGTGACTCAAGCGATCGCTACCCAACTTGCTCAGCTTGTCTCAGCAGGCACAATTATTCTGCTCGAAGGCAATCTTGGCAGTGGCAAAACCACTTTTATGCAAGCCTTTGGTCGTGCACTTGGCATTAGCTCCACAATTACTAGTCCAACGTTTACGCTAATTGATGAATACTCTGAAGGTCGCTTGCCACTCTATCACATTGATCTTTATCGCCTAGAGCCAGCCCAAGTCCCTAGTTTACATTTAGAAGAATATTGGCGTGGGGAAGATTTTTCGCTCGGTGTGGTGGCGATCGAGTGGGCAAGTAAACTGCTTAAAATTCCGCCAAATCATCTCAAGATTAATCTCTCAGCACCAATGAGCTCGCAAAATAAAGAAGAAACAAAAAATCTTGACTTAAATTTAGAAGATGATCTAGAGGTCTTGTCTGAAGCTCGCCTTATCCATCTGATCGCTCAAGGCAAAACCTATATTGATATTCTGACAGCACTTTGTTCTGAAGACGAAACCAAGACCCTTGTTAAAAGTAATGCCAAGCATTACTTTTAACAAGAAATTTATATGACAGATAAAGTTAGGGCTTTGAACTGATACTTTTTTAATTTAGCTATCTTTTCGTAATTGAGCATAATTAAAAAAACAGACCCAAAATCTATACTGCCCGTGTAATACGAATTCACAAAAGTGCGACGACACTTCTGTGAATTAAAAATCAAACCCTGTAAGGGTTTTAAAGACACAAAATGGCTACGCCATTTTGTGTCTTGGTATAATGGGCGGTATAGATTTTGGGTTCTTAGCTACTTAGAATCTAATTCATCAGGTTCGCCATTACGCTTTACTTCATCTTGGAAGCCCCGTAGTGCTTGTCCTACACTGCGACCAATTTCAGGGATTCGCTTTGCCCCAAAAATTGCTACACCCACAAGCGAAATCACAATTACTTCTGGCCAGCCAATTCCAAACATTTAACTTCGATCTCCTAAAACGTATCTGAATATGCTTCTATTGTCTCAGCAAGTATAAGCTAACTGAACTTTCTGAGTGTATTCAAAAGCAGTAAGCTATAGAGAATTTACAAGTAAATCTAAACAAGTACTAAAAAATAATGGACTCAACCATTACTTGGACGCTTGGTAGCACCGAGCCCGATGCTGAAGCCAATCTTGCCCGTATCGCCCAATGGTGGACATCTTTAGCGGGGCAAGAAATCATCTGGCAACAACGCCCCTTGACCGAGAATAGCGATCGCAATGCGATCGACTGGAACAAACAGGCCCTCGACGAAACTTTTGCAATTCAAACATCGAGCTTACGCGGCATTACTCTCTATTGGTATAAACCCAACAGCCCCGAAGAGCGCAATATCTCCGTCGGCTACCTCCAGCTCAATCTATTTACCCAACAGTTGGACATTTTGCCATCGTCAGGTCGAAGCTACCAACTCCGCATTACCCTGCCCAAAATCGTCTACCAAAAAACTCAAGTCACCGATCCTCAGTTTGGCTGCATTATTCAGCCAAATGGTGATGCAGTATTACTATTCCGAGATGAAACCCAACGCTTAGAAATTCAAATAGATTTAAGTGCTGTAAATGTCGATTTACTTAAGCAAAAGCTAGTCAAGCCCTAAAAGCGATGAGGCGGAGCAAAGCTTCGCCTCATCGCTATACAAGCACATTACGAAAGCTTAGCTATAAACATTAATAAAGTAAGACATATTTTCATGAAATCTAGCCTATGATTTGAGAATATTTGGCAAATAAACTTGGCTAAGGGTAAATCTATGACACTTCAAGAACTTCCCCCTCCGATTAGTCCTCGTCAGATGGATATGCTTCGTGCCGTAGCTGCAATGGCTTGGGCTGATGGCAAGCTTGAGCCTGATGAAATTCGACTGATGCTTGATGAATTTGCAATGTTATTTGCCAAAACTGAAAAAGAACGTAGCGATCTAAAAACTCGTCTTAAAGATTACTTAGGTCAAA
>JANNDZ010000706.1:0-12306 GCA_031378395.1 Pseudanabaena sp. OTE_75_metabat_487_sub | reverse complement strand
ATGGAGACAGCGGCGCGAAAATATCCAGATATTTTTACATCTCAGATTGTTGGCTTTGGCAGCGCGATCGTATTTGTGAACGAACCTCAAGCCATTCAGCAGATACTGACAAATGATCGCAAACAATTTAGCGCCCCTGGTGAGCTAAATGCCCTCTTAGAGCCAATATTGGGTCGCTCAGGCATCATCATGCTGGATGGCGATCGCCACAAAAAACGCAGACAACTGATCATGCCATCATTTCATGGCTCCCGAATGCAAAATTATGGGCAGTTAGTTACTGAGATCACAACTAAAGTATTTGACAAATTATTCGCAAATAAAGAAGCCAATCCCAATTTTCTTGCCCGTGAGGCAATGCAAGATATCTCATTGCAAATCATCTTACAAGCAGTATTTGGTCTGTATGAGGGAGAGCGTTGTCAACAGCTCAAGACGCTCATGTATAAAATGAGTGAGCTATTTACTTCACCTTTATCTTCTTCTTTTCTCTTCTTCCCAGCCATTCAAAAAGATCTTGGGGCTTGGAGTCCTTGGGGTAATTTGGTTCGACAAAGGGAGCGCATTGATCAATTAATCTATATGGAAATTGCCGAACGTCGCGCCAATCTCGATCTTAATCGCACGGACATTCTATCGATGCTAATGACTGCGAGGGATGAAGAAGGTAATCCCATGACAGATTTGGAGTTGCGCGATGAACTTCTAACCTTATTGTTTGCAGGGCATGAAACTACAGCAACGGCGATGTCTTGGGCTTTGTATTGGATGCATCATTTACCAGATGTCAAGGAGAAACTATTACATGAGTTAAAGAGCGTCACCGATCCAACAGATTGGATGAGCATCTTTCGGTTGCCATATCTAACCGCAGTTTGTAATGAAACTTTGCGAATTCATCCTGTGGCGATGCTGACTTTTCCTAGAGTTGTAGTCGAGCCTGTGGAACTATTGGGGTACAAACTAGAGCCAAATACAATTGTGATTGGTTGCATCTATCTCTTACATCATCGTGAAGAATTGTATCCTGATGCCGAGCAATTCAAGCCTGAGCGGTTTCTAGATCGCCAATTTTCTCCCTATGAGTTTATGCCATTTGGCGGTGGTGTGCGGCGCTGTGTGGGTGAGGCATTAGCCCAATTTGAGATGAAGATCGTTTTGGCAACAATTCTCTTGAATTATGATTTAGAACTAAGCGATCGCAAGCCAGTAAAGCCACAACGCCGAGGTGTGACGCTTGCCCCTGCGGGTGGTATCAAAATGACTTTAAAATCCCAGTGATCATGGCTAAAATAGCTAAAATGGTTATAATAGCCAACAATAGCACTAGGACATAAAACATGAGAACATTAGGCGCATCAGAAGCTAAGAACCGCTTTGGTGAACTACTAGACCTAGCTCGCAGAGAGCCAGTACAAATAGCCAAAAAAGGACGTAGCGTTGCAATAATGATGTCGATTGAAGAATTTGAAAGATTCTTGGATTTAGAAAATCAATTTTTGGCTTTAAAAGCAGAACAAGCTCGACAAGAAGGTTTTATTGGCATTACAGAAAGTGAATCTCTATTATCAGAGATTCTAAATGCTTAAGATTAATCTGACTCGACAAGCTGTTAAGCGCTTAAAAAAACTGCCAGATAAACACGCCAAACAAGTAGCAATCAAGATCACCGAACTGTCCTCAAATCCTTATCCTCAAGATTCTCTAAAGTTAAAAGGATACCCCTATCACAGAGCCGATATTTGGTGAATATCGGATAGTTTATTTTGTAGAAGAACAAACGCTAGAAATCTTACTAATTGATAAACGGAACGATGATGAGGTCTATAAACAACTGAAAAGGATGATATAAAAACTATGGGAAAAGAATACACTGAATACTGGCTTATCGCTCAGAGTGATGCGAAGAATCTGAAAGTTAAGCTATTCTATAAATCTTAGATCTGTTTTTGTAAGTGAATTTTCATGTCGGGAAACCAGCTACAGCCAAGAGAAGCGTTAAATAAAGCCTATTTGAAGTTTAAGCCCGATGGGGAACGTATTGGGGAATTTAAGGCTAATTTGGTTGGGCTGATTGACCTGATTAATGAGACGAAATCAGAAGAGTTTCACAAAAATCTTATTATTGAGTTTTTAAAAAAGACTTATTATGGCGATCGCTATTTTATTAATACGAAAGAAAATAGCGATCTGGTTATTCATAATCAAAAGGGCGTTGAAAGTAAGGTTGGCGTGATTTTTGAGACGAAGAAGCCAACGAAGACAAATAATGCTGAGATGCCAAAAGTGGACAATCTCAATGCGAAAGCTTTTCAGCAGTTAGTTTTATATTTTTTGCGAGAAAGAGTTACATATAAAAATCTTGATATTCGGTATCTGATCGTAACTAATGTTTATGAGTGGTTTATTTTTGATGCGACTATTTTTGAGCAGTTGTTTTTTAACGATAAGGCTTTAGTTAGTCAGTTTACTGATTTTGAAGAAAAGCGTTTGAGTGGTAAAAAAACAGATTTTTTCTATAAGCAGATTGCCGAACCTGCTATTAAGGCTGTCATAGATCAAATCAAGTTTACGCATTTTGACATCAGAGATTATGAAAAATTTCTAAGAAATACTGATGGTCAAGACGATCGCGAATTAATCGATCTTTACAAATTACTGTCGCCTGAGCATTTGTTAAAGTTGCCCTTTGCCAATGACAGCAATAGTCTGAACAAGCCTTTTTATAATGAGTTGCTATATATCATTGGGCTTACGGAAACGAAAGATGGCGGCAAGAAGCTAATCGGGCGGGTGAAAGACTGCGATCGCAATATGGGTTCTCTGATCGAGAATGCGATGAATGAGCTTGATAGTTCGGACAAGATTTCGCAGTTAAAGAAGCCTGAAGAGTTTGGGGTAGCTGATGATGAGAGGCTCTTTAATGTGGCGCTGCGGTTGGCGATTACTTGGATTAATCGCGTTTTGTTTTTGAAGTTATTGGAAGCGCAGTTACTGAAATATCATGGCGACGATCAGAATTTTGCGTTTTTAAATTTGGCTAAGATTAAGAATTACGGCGATTTGAATCGACTCTTTTTTAGTGTGTTGGCTCGCGAGCATTGCGATCGCGTGGCGGGTGTGAAAGAGATTTTTGCGAATGTACCTTATTTGAATAGTTCGCTGTTTGAGCCAACGGATATTGAGCAGCAAACTATTTCGATTAGTAATCTGGCTAGTGAGAATCTGCCAATTTTCGGGGCGACGGTGTTGGCTGATAGCAATGGCAAAAGGCGATCGGGTGAGTTGAATGCGTTGGAATATCTGTTTGAGTTTCTAGGAGCCTATAGATTTAATAAAGATGAGTTAGAAAGTGGTGAAGAGGATAGCGAGAAGTTGATTAATTCGGCGGTGTTGGGGTTGATATTTGAGAAGATTAATGGCTATAAGGATGGTTCTTTTTATACGCCAAGTTTCATTACGATGTATATGTGTCGGGAGACGATACGGCGGGCAGTGGTGCAGAAGTTTAATGAGGTGAAGGAGTGGAATTGTCAGGGTCTTGATGATTTGTATGAACGGATTGAGGATAAGAGGGAGGCGAATACAATTATCAATAGTCTCAAGATTTGCGATCCTGCGGTGGGTTCGGGGCATTTCTTGGTTTCGGCTTTGAATGAGATGATTGCGATTAAAAGTGAGTTGCGGGTTTTATTAGATAGAACTGGTAAGTCGTTAAAAGATTATCGGGTGGAAGTGCGGAATGATAAGTTATTAGTTTACGATGATGAAGGGAAGTTGTTTGCTTATCATCCGAATAATGCTGAGAAACAGCGTGTGCAGGAGGCTCTATTTCATGAGAAGCAGACGATTATTGAGAGTTGTTTGTTTGGAGTGGATATTAATCCCAATTCGGTGACGATTTGTCGGTTGCGGTTATGGATTGAACTTTTGAAGAATGCTTATTACAAGCCAGATGGTAATCTCGAAACTTTGCCAAATATCGATATTAATATCAAGTGTGGGAATTCTTTGATTAGTCGGTTTGGTTTGGATGTGGATGTGAAGCAGGTTTTAAAGAAGCAGAAGTTTAGTATTGAGCAGTATCGGAATGCGGTGCAGACTTATCGTAGTGCAGAGAGTAAGACGCAAAAGCGAGAGATGGAGAGTTTGATAGCGAAGATTAAGGCTGGTTTTAGTTTGACTTTGTTGGCTGGCGATCCGAAGAAAGTGAAGTTACGGCAGTTGCAAGCAGAGCTTTATGGTGTGGAAAACCAGATGTTGTTATTGGAGGAGACTAAGGCGGAGATTAAGGTTAGGGAGAAGAGGGTTAATAAGTTAAATAATGAGATTGATAAGTTAAGTGCTGAGATTGAGGATATCGAAAGCGGTCGGCTGTATGAGAATGCTTTGGAATGGCGATTTGAGTTTCCTGAGGTTTTGAATGATAATGGCGATTTTGTCGGGTTTGATGTAGTTATTGGGAATCCGCCTTATGGGGTAAATCTTAGCAAGCAAACAGAAAAACAATACGCAGATAATTATAAAACCTTTATTTGGCGGGGAGAAAGCTATACACTTTTTACTGAGAGAGCAATTAATATTCTCAATAATAATGGTCAATTTAGCTTTATCATTCCTGACACTTTGTTGAATTTAGATTTTACTCAATCACTTAGAAATTATCTTTTAGAAAATACTATTATTAATGAGATCAATTTATTGCCATCTAATGTTTTTACAGATGCAACAGTAGACACTATCCTTTTGTTTTGCAAAAAAAAGCAAGTTGAATACAAAGGCTCATATAGTCAAGTATTAGTGAGATTGTTTAACAAAAAGCAGATAATTGATAATTTAGATATTCCAGAAAAGAACTTTACAATTTCGACTGAAGTTTGGCATTCTCAAAAATCTTTTAATATACAGAGCAATCAAAATGAAGTTGCCATAATTCAGAAAGTTGACTCACAATTTCCTATGCTAATGAATTATTCGGAAATATTTTCTGGGGTTAAGGCTTATGAAGTTGGCAAGGGTAATCCGCCTCAAACAAATGAAATTAGAGATTTAAAACCTTTTACGTCTACTACAAAAAGAGGTGAAGATTGGTCTCCATTTTTTGATGGAAAACATATAGGCTATTACGAACTTATTTGGAATCAAAATAATTGGATATCCTACGGTTATTGGTTAGCAGCGCCAAGATATCCAGAAAACTTTGAAGGTGAAAAAATATTGATTAGAAAAATTACGGGAAAAACTTTAATCGCACACTATGTAGCATATACATCTTACTGTAACACTTTACTTTTTGTTTTGAAATTAGATGACAAATTAGCAAAAATTTCCTACAAAGCATTATTAGGAGTTATTAATTCAAGTTTTATTGGATGGTACTTTAGGAAGAAATTTCAAATAAACAATGAAGATACTTTCCCTCAAATCATGATTAGAGATATTCTTCGATTTGCTATCCCAAATGTGAACACTATAATCACCCAAAAAATTGAAAAGTTAGTTGGCAAAATTCTCACTGCTAAAAAAGGCGATCACAATGCTGATACGAGTGAATTAGAAAAGGCGATTGATCGCTTAGTTTACAAACTCTATCAACTCACCTATGACGAAGTAAAAATTATTGATCCAGAATTTGAACTAACAGAACAAGAATACACAGCAATTACAATAGAGTAAGAGGTAAAAAACAATGAGAGCAATAGCAGGACTAGATCGCATTACCTTTGACCCCAAAATTATGGCAGGTCAAGCTTGTATTCGCGGAATGCGGATACCCGTATCAGTAGTTATCAACCTCATCGCCAACGGCTTATCAACGGCACAAATAATTGAAGACTATCCCTATCTCGAACCAGAAGACATCCAACAAGCACTCAGATTTAAAAAACTATGACACTTAAAGAACTAGAACCTCAACTACTCGCACTCTCACCTACAGAAAAGTCCCAAGCAATCCAACTAATCCTAAACAGCCTATTAAATAGTTGGCACGGCATCGAGAAAACCTTAAATGTATGTGGCGGTGATGCTTGTATCCGTAACACCAGAATCCCCGTTTGGCTATTAGTCAGCTACCAACAACAAGGGCTTAGCGACGCAAAAATATTAGAAGCATATCCAACTCTAAACGCAGTCGATCTAGCAAATGCTTGGATATATGCCGAAAGTCATCCCCAAGAAATTGCCAATGCTATCCTTGAAAACGAGGCAGATTAGGCAATGGTCAAACTCTATGCAGATGAGCAATTTCCATTGCCTGTCGTCAAAATTTTGCGTACATTAAGATATGACATTCTGACCGTACAAGATGCAGGAAAAGCAGAGCAAAAAATCCCCGATCCTGAAGTCCTGCACTATGCCATTAGCCTCAATCGAGCAGTCTTAACCATGAATCGTCGTGATTTTATTCATTTACACACACAAACACCTGAACATAAAGGCATCGTGATTTGTAGAAGTAGCACCAACTGGGAAAAAATCGCCCAAGCCATACATAATCATCTCTCTCAACTTGAGACTATAGAAAAACAACTCATTAGAATCAAATTACCATCGTTGTAAAAATTATCACTGCTAAAAAAGGCGATCGCCATGCTGATACGAGTACGAGTGAATTAGAAAAGGCGATCGTTTAGTATACAAACTCTATCAACTCACCTATGACGAAGTGAAAATCATTGACCAAGAATTTGAACTAACAGAACAAGAATACACATCAATTAAAATAGAGTAAGAGGTATATACGATGACACTCGCTGAACTACTACCCGCCGCACGAAAACTTTCTGTAACGGAAAAATTAAAACTAATTCGGATTCTTGCCGAAGATCTAGATACACTTGAAAATATCCAGTTATCAGAAGCATTGAAAAATCAAAAATCACCCAAAACAGTTGTCCAAAAGATTAAAAAACTACGCCCATTTGGTTTATGCGCTGGGGAATTTGTAGTGCCTGAAGACTTTGATGCACCACTACCAGAAGAAATCTTGAATGCCTTTGAAGGAAAATGAAAATTTTATTAGACACACATATTTTCTTATGGTTTATCAGTCGAGATCAACGATTACCGACAGATATGCAAGAAATCATTCAAGATCTAGACAACGAGATTTATTTAAGCGTTGTTTCGACTTGGGAAGCGATTGTAAAATATCAGTTAGGTAAACTACCATTACCAGAATCCCCTGAAATATATTTTCCTAAACACTGCGATCGCCATCAAATCCTTAATCTTGATCTTGATCAAGCTAGTGTGACCCAACTAGCCAAACTCCCATCTTTACATCGTGATCCGTTTGATAGAATGCTTATTTGTCAAGCCTTACAAAATGATATGGCGATCGCAACAGTAGATGAAGCAGTTCGATCTTATCGGGTCAATTTGCTTAAACTATGACAAACTGCTAAAAAATGCGATCGCTATGCTGACACTAGCGAATTAGAAAAAGAATGCGATCAATTAGTTTATCAACTTTATGGGTTGACAGAAGAAGAGATTAAAATAGTAGAAGAAGAGAGGTGGCAAGGAAAAATTACTCAAATCAAAATCATAGGCAACAAATTTTTATGGTGAACCAAATGATTCAACTACCAATAACCCTAGAGCAACTGATTACAACTGTACAACAGCTACAACCTAGCGATCGCGCACAGATAGCCAAAGCCCTAATTCAAATAGAATTAAAATCAGATCTGACAAACTTACTGGAAGAACTGTATAGCCAACCTCCTATCGATGAAATCACAGATGCCGAGATTATGAACGAAATTAAAGCTGTACGTCAGCAATCAAGAAACTAGACATGAAATTTCGAGTAGTCATAGATACAAATATTTGGATTCGCATCCTGTTAAAAGGGCGCGTTACACTCCCAATCTTAGAAGCATTTAATCAAGATAAATTCCAATTAGTCATGAGCCAAATCCTTTTAGATGAACTACATGAAGTATGGAACCGACCACGATTAAGCAAATATATCGACCTAACTCAAGCCATGCGCCTAGAACAACAGTTAAAAAATCGCGCCATCTGGATTGAGCCAAAAACAATCCCCCCTTATTGTCGTGATCCCAAGGATTTACCCGTATTAGCTACCGCCATTGACGGCAAAGCAAAAATTATCGTATCTGGAGATGACGACTTACGTGCCGATAAAGCCTTGAGAGAGGCAATGGCACTATATTCCATCGAATTATTAGGAGTTAATTCTTTTCTGAAATATTTAGAGGAATCTGAAGAATAAATCTAACTCTCATCTGCTAAAAAAGGCGATCGCCATGCTGATACAAGCAAATTAGACAATGCGATCGCAGATTATTTGGTTCACAATAGATCTACGGAATTTTAGGAGTAAACTCATATGCGATATTTTTTGTTATGGTTTCTTTCCTTAATGTTTGCGACGATGTCGCTAAGTTTGCCCAAACCTGCGCGATCGCAATCTAATTCCCCATCGCAATTTCCTGATTCCCAGCGATATCCTGATTCCCCTTCCCGAAATCCTTCTAGTGGCTTTAATCCGTTAATACTTTTAAACCTGATCAATTCCTTAAGTCGTTCTGGCAATAACGACCAACAGCAAGTTGATTTGTCCCCTGACATCGCTGAAATTCGTGGACAAATTGGGCGATTGTATTTTCTCTTAGCGCGGCAATATGCTGCTCAGAACCAATTGCCTCAGGCTTGTAATGCTCTCGAAAAAGGATATAGTGCCGAATTAGAAGCTTATTTACTCAAACGGATGCGATCGCTGAAACCTGACAGCGATGACTGTTATGCCTCAGAGGTACAGCGCATCTCCCAACTGACAGGAAGTCCAACCGCCCTGATTTATGTCACTACTTCTAAGGGTGGTTTAGAACTAATTGGAGTGCCACCATCTAGTCCCAGCCGACCTGCGGGAATATTCTCCCGCACTCGGATTGGAGCAAAGTCTTTGCAAGAAAAAATTGGGCTGCCGATCACTCAAACTAGTCAAAGCAGCGGCACTCCGTTTCGGAAGGTTGCCTACAATGTCACCACAGAAGAAGTCGATCGCGTGATCATTGACTTTCGCAATAATTTACGTGATACCAGTTCCAATGACTTTTTACCCCAGTCACAGCAGCTATATGATTGGGTCGTGCGCCCGATGGAACCTGAGCTAGAAAAAGCACAGGTGAAAACGCTAGTATTTGTGATGAATGGTAATTTGCGCGTAGTTCCACCAGCCGCCTTTCATGACGGCAAACGCTATCTCGTCGAGAAATATGCTGTTACAACGATTCCATCATGGCAGTTAACGGAACCAAATCATCCCGATCGCGCTCTGACTCCGCAAATCTTAGCTATGGGACTGTCTGAGTCTGTCGAAGGCTGGTCGCCATTGCCAGCTACTAAAGTAGAGGTTGAGACGATATCCTCGCAGGTGCTAGTTGGCAAAACTTTTATGAATAGTGCCTTTACCAAGGATAATCTGCGATCGCAAATCAGTAGTCAAAATTTTGGGATTATCCATCTAGCGACCCATGCCAAATTTGTCAAAAATTCTCCACAAGAATCTTTTATTCAATTTTGGGGCGATCGCTTACAAATGAACCAAATCTCGAAAATGAATCTCGTAACCGATCTATTAACCCTCAGTGCCTGTGAGACTGCCGTAGGACAAAATCTGGGCTTGGCAGGTTTGGCGGTAGATTCTGGTGCTAAGAGCGTTTTGGCTTCTCTATGGACAGTCAGTGATGCAGGTACGGCTCCCTTGATGATTCGTTTTTATCGTGGCTTACCGACAGCACCTAGCAAAGCGATCGCTCTGCAAGAGGCTCAGTTAGCATTTTTGCGCGGTGAAGTAACAATCAAGAATAATCAGATTATTGGGGTGAAAGGATTCCCGAATATTCCCTTTCTCATTGATACCAGAGGCGTTGATCTGAAGCATCCTTTCTTTTGGTCTTCATTTACCTTGATCGGTAACTGGTTATAATACCAATTCACAAACTTGTGGCGACACTTTTGTGAATTGAAAACCAAACCCCATAAGGGTTTTAAAAACACAAAATGGCGTAGCCATTTTGTGTTTTGGTATCAAAAATAAATACCGCGCAAAGCGCCGCACTTATTTTTGATAGGCTACCGTTATAAAAACGAAAACATAGCGCTTTGCGCTATGTTTTCGTTTTTATAACATAATTGTAAACCTACACGAAGCAAATTTTGATGAAAACGAAGAGGATGGCATACTAGCGATCGCTAGTTTATAGAGAAAACCATGCAAAAGTCAGATTACGATGAGGGCTTCACTTGGACGACTGAGGCAAAAATCAAGTACAAAAACATCCCCTACTTTGTCCGATCGCAGGCACGACAGAGGATTGAACAACTAGCTCAAGCCGCAGGTAGTGATACGATTACCGCAGAAATTGTCGAAAAAGCAAGGATTGAGTTTGGCCAGTGAATAATGCATTAAAGAATGGCGATCGCGGTTATTTGTTAACAGAGCAAGCAAATCCCCATAGCCAAAATTTAGATCGGCTCAGTGCCTTAGAAATTGTTGAACTTTTTAATCAAGAGGATGCTAAGGCTGTTGCTGCAGTTGGACAAGAAAAAGAAGCGATCGCCGCCGCGATTACCTGTATTGCTGAAGCGATCGCTAATAGCGGTCGATTGTTTTATGTTGGTGCTGGCACAAGTGGGCGACTTGGTGTGCTGGACGCGGCTGAATGTCCACCCACCTTTTGTAGTGATCCTGAATTAATTCAAGGCATCTTGGCAGGTGGAATGAACGCAATGGTACGCAGCTCTGAAGCCCTAGAAGATCGTGAAGATGATGGCGCAGCCGCGATTACCGAAAGAAATATTAGCGATCGCGATGTTGTTTTTGGCATTACCGCAGGGGGAACTACGCCCTATGTCCATGGAGCGCTCAAGGAAGCCCAAAAACGCGGTGCGAAAGCAATCTTTTTTTGCTGTGTACCACCTGACCAATTTCCGATTCAGTACGATATTGAGATTCGTCCGCTAGTTGGGGCAGAGATTTTGGCGGGATCTACCAGACTTAAAGCTGGGACAGCCACAAAATTAGTTTTAAATACGGTTTCGACAGGGGTAATGGTGCAGCTAGGCAAGGTTTATGGCAATCGGATGATTGATGTCTCTGTCACCAATAGCAAGCTCGAAGATCGGGCTATTCGGATTATTCGCGATCTCACATCGCTTAGCCGTGAGGAGGCTGCAAAATTGCTAGAGCGATCGGGCAAACGGGTCAAATTAGCTTTGTTAATGCATTGGAAGGGAGTAGATGTTGCTAATGCTGAGCAGTTGCTGCAAGTTACTCAAGGACATTTGGGTAAGGCAATGATGTAAGTAGCTCAGCATAATCAAAAATCTAGAGTCAGAATCTGTACCGCCCGCTGTGCAGGCGCTACAGATTCTGGAGTTTTATATTTAGACGCAAATCGTCAATGAGTTAAGATTATGTTAAGCAAAAAATGTATAAATTATGACAGGCGCAGAACTTCGTCAGGCGATCGCCAATAAATGGGACTACTCCTATGACGTACAATTACGCAAAACCCAAGGCAAAATTTTTTTGCAGGTAATGTGGCGCTATCAAGAGCAACAGTCTTTTTCGATGAGCGAGGCAGAATTTATTCAACATCTTGATGTGATTGCCTCCTATCTCAGCGATTGGGCTGTAGTTGAGCAAGTTCAAAAATTTATCGAAGTTACTAAGGAACGCCCTCGTCTCGGCAAAGCTGTGAGCATTCCCCTTCAAATTGGTGAGCGATCGCTAGAGTGGCTCATAGGAAATTGAGCAGCCAAGAATTGGTAGTGCCAAGCTTTTTACCCAGCAATTCTCATTATAAAAATTGGTTTTGTTAAAAGTATGAAAGATGCATACTTTTAACAAAACCAATTTTGGGATGTGCTGTGCCCTCGGCGCAGCACATCCCAAAATTGGTTTCATAATGAGAATTGCTGCTGTCAAACATTAATTCTTGGTTGGGAAGGTGGTAAATGCTATAAAAGTTAATACAATCAATAAAAAGTATGATGTGTTGCTGACTTTATAAGCTAAAGATTGTACGATTGTGTTGTAATACCTTTAATACACTTAATTTCTAAAAAATTTCATTTTATTAAGTTACATCGCTCTAGCCATACCTAAGTCTAAATACGTCAGGGCAAAAATATGAGTCAAGCAGGAGCTAACCCATGGGATCGCCAATTTGTTAACCTTGGGCGAATCATGCAGTTCTTGCGTGATGAGGACAGTATTGACAACTTATTGACAGCAACGCTCGATTATCTTCGAGATAATTTTGA
>JANNDZ010000694.1:0-2878 GCA_031378395.1 Pseudanabaena sp. OTE_75_metabat_487_sub | reverse complement strand
GCTGAAGCCCTTTTTTGCCAAGACTCAGAGTTGAACTTAGGCTACTTCAGTAACGCTGAGAATTTTGCCGCCAGTCTTTTGGATGTTCTGGATCTTCTGAGACAGTTGGCTGTAGTTAACCTCAAAGGTGGTTGCGCTGCGAGTTACGCGACTACCAAAGTTAGCTTTGGTGATGGAAATGCGGAAGCGTTTGCCACGGCTGCTAGTAGAGCCAGAGACACTTGCGGGGGTAACTATCTTGGTGGACAAATTACCAGCAAGATCGCTAATCAGTTTAGCGGACTTGCCAGAGTCGTTCGTAGCGTAGCCACGCATCAAAGCAAAGGTGCGATTGAAGTTAACATTCTTGCTGCCAGCTTGTGTACGATTGCCACGAGCAGAAGGTACAGTATTTTCACCAAAGCTGCTGACATACTCATCGCTATCGATGTATGAGTTGATTTCAGCTTCGTAGCCTTGAGTGTTGTAGGTCAAGACATGGGCAGCAATTTCAGCTTGGTCCTGAGGTGCGCGACCGAGTAAATGCTTAAAGTTGAGTTCAACAAAGCGATAGGGAGAAGAATTCTCGAAAAACAGAGATTGATACAGCTCAGACTGGGCGATCGCTCTAACAAAACCAGCAACAGTGATGTCACCGTTGCGAAGTTGTGACTCAGCAGAAGTTAGGCGTTGGCTTTCCATCACATGAGCATTGCCCAATACTTGGCGATATGCTGCACGGATTACAGACTGTAGATCATCTTCTGATGCGTTAGGACGCAATTCAATAGTTTCTGATTCGATCCAAAGTGACATAGTTTTAATTTTTTAAATTAGGTTTATATAGTTTTTTTATTATTTTCACATTATCTTGCATGGGCAAAATAATGTGATGTAAAGAGTTGCGCTTTGCTTATTAGCAAAGTACAACTCTTTACAATTAGTTCGCAGTTAAGCAATTTCGGTAATGCTAACGATCTTGCCAGAAGTGCGATTAATCCTCTGGATTTGGGGAGTCATCTTGCTTGCCGAAACGATGTACTCGGTGGTGCTGACACGACGACGAGTATCGAATTTTGAACCAGACACCAAGATCTTGAAGCGCTTCTCTGTGCCAGAACCAATGACGGTTGAGGTCGAAGGCTTAATGACACTGGTGCTATTGGTAGCGACGGCATATACAAGCTGTGAGGCTTTGACAGAGCTGTCAATTTGGGCTGCACCGCGATCAAGTGCAAACATGCGGTTGTAGCCAATTTGCTTGGCATTGCTGGCGCTGCTTGTGCCGCGATTGTAAGGTACAACGTTTTCACCAAAGGCTGCTTGATACTCATCGCTATCGACATAGGAGTCGATTTCTGCGTCATAGCCTTCAGCTACAGCACGAACGATATGTACTGAAACTTCGGTCTGATCTTGAGGAGCGCGACCCAATATGTGAATAAAGTTGAGTTCCACAAAACGATATGGAGCACAAGCGGTGAAGTAGCGATCGCGATAAAAGTCAGATTTCGCAACTGCACGTACAAATTCACGCACGGTGATCGAGCCATCAGCGAGTTTAGACTCAGCTGATTTCAAACGCTCGCTTTCCATAACATGAGGATTGCCCAAAACTTGTTTGTAAACTGCACGAATAACAGTTTGGACATCTTCAGCGCTGCTATTTGGCCACAATTCGATCGCTGTTAAAGTTGCCATAAATCTCCTTTTAAATAAGTTGATATTAGGACTCAGGATTATTGATGCTTTGCTTCAATAATCCTGAATTCTGAAAAAAAGTTTTTAATCAAATATTGAATAGTTAACGCTTTACATTAACTATTCAATGAAGAACAATTACACAGCAGTGATGCTGGCAATTACGCCGCCTTGTTGGTGAATGCGTTGGTATTCTTGAGAAAGTTGCTCGAGAGGCACCAAATAGACTTTGTTGCTACGGCGGAACTTGGAAATGCTATTGACAGACTTAGCACGGTAGCCAGTAACTTCAATACGGTAAACCTTGCTGGTAGGAGTACCAAATGAACCACGACGGGTCAAAGGTGCATCAGCAGGATTACGGAAGGTCGCACCATTGCCAGAAGGCGAGATGACAGCAGTCGCAGTGGGGTTAATCACCAATGAATTAAGCTTAGGTGTAATTCCTGACAGATCGCCCTTGAGGCTGCTGCTAGATGCGCCGCGCACCAATTCAAAAGTATGCGTAAACTGCACCATGCTTTGACAAGCTTCGGTCTTATAGCCACGGATATAAGGAACGAAGTTTTCGCCAAAGGTATTTTGATACTCATCGCTATCGATGTAGGTGTCGATATCAGCAGCAAAACCTTTGGTGTCAAGAGTTGTGCT
Organism: Pseudanabaena sp. OTE_75_metabat_487_sub; assembly: GCA_031378395.1. Classification (GTDB taxonomy): domain Bacteria; phylum Cyanobacteriota; class Cyanobacteriia; order Pseudanabaenales; family Pseudanabaenaceae; genus Pseudanabaena. Next base: position 547 of record JANNDZ010000694.1, on the reverse strand, counting down.
ATGTCCGCGCATTTCTTCGAGGTCTAGTGGTGGGCGACCTAGGAGATGACGGAAGTTAAGCTCGATCGCCCGATAGCGAGGGCAGCTTGAGAAGAAGCGTGTCATGTATAGATCAGATTTGGCAACTGCTCTAACAAATTCACGGACGCTCAATTCACCGCGCTTGAATTGGGATTCAGGGACGGTGAGTCTTTCGCTCTCCATTACATAGGCATTGCCCAATACTTGACGATAGACAGCAAGAATAATCGTTTCGGCTTCTCCTGATGATTGACCGAGTACCGATTCAATAGGAGGAGTTTCATCAAACAGGCTGACACCCAAGCGTGAAGCTGGTCCAAAAGGCATTACACAATATCTCCTGATTTAACGAAAGGATTTAATAAAAGTGTCTATGAATTGCGTAGTTCAGAAGCTAGACTAAGCAAATAATGCTTGCTTTTGCATCTAAATGACAAAGGTTACTAGCGTAGTAATTTATACGCTTTGTTATAATCGATTTTCGTATAAGTCCGTAACCTTAATTATCAAGATTTGTGAATTTTGA
>JANNDZ010000307.1:0-4188 GCA_031378395.1 Pseudanabaena sp. OTE_75_metabat_487_sub | reverse complement strand
TTGAAACCCCAACCCAGTACGGTTTTTTAAATCAAGAAATGGCGTAGCCATTTCTTGATTTAGTATTAGCATAGCTAAAAAAAAGATGCAGTGCTTTGCACCGCATCTTTTTTTAGTTGTTGACAAATTGTTTCTCGATTAATCCTGTCAAACTATTTGTCCAATGTTGAGCTAAATCAAGGGTTTCCGCTTCTACCATTACCCGCATCAATGGCTCTGTACCCGATGCACGTACCAAAATTCGACCCCGATCGCCTAAATCTTGTTCAGCTAAAGCGATCGCCTGCACGAGAACATCACAGGTTTGCCAATTGCGGCGCAATTCCCGATCTTCCACCCGCACATTTTTGAGCAGTTGTGGATAAGGATGAAAGCTTTGATCCATCAATTCGGACAAGGGAGCTTTTTGCTTAGCAAGAGCCGCGAGATGTAGCGCTGCCAATAGCCCATCACCACTCACCGCATAGTGACGACAGAGAACATGTCCTGATTGCTCGCCACCGAGCATTGCGCCCGATCGCACCATTTCCGCATGGACATACTGATCGCCAACGTCAGTACGCACAAAATTACCACCTAGTTTTTGCCATGCACGTTCAAATCCTAGATTTGCCATCACGGTTGTCACGATCGCACTGTCGGGTAGTTGATTGTTTTCCATGAGCTCCTGTCCCCACAGGTACAGGATGTAATCGCCATCAACGACGCGACCATTGCTATCAACGGCTAAGACGCGATCGGCATCACCATCAAAGGCAAAACCTATATCGGCATGATGTTCTTTTACTGCTGCTCGTAATGGTTCGAGATAAGTGGAGCCGCAATTAACATTAATGCGATCGCCGTCAGGCTCTTGATGTAAGCAAATTACTTCTGCGCCCAAGTTGCGAAACACTTCTAGCGATACACGGGTAGCCGAACCCCAAGCGAGATCCAAAACTACCTTTAAACCGCTTAAATCTGTCGCGATCGAAGATTGTAGAGACTCTTGATAATCAGCTATTAAATGCGATTTTTCGTGATATTTACCCCAATCTGTAGAGGAGTTGACTAGATCAGCATGGAGGCGCGATTCTAAGAGTTTTTCGATCGCCTGCTGAGTTTCACCACAGAGTTTGGTTCCATTCGCCCCAAAGAATTTAATTCCGTTATCTTCAGGGGGATTATGGCTAGCAGAAATCATCACACCGCCAAAGATTTCAGAGGAATTCGCAGTCAGGTAAGCGACCGCAGGCGTAGGACATAGCCCAATATGCCAAACATCCCAACCTGCCGCTGTCAAACCTGCGGAAATAGCTGACGAGAGCATATCACCCGATGTCCGAGAATCTTGCCCAATCGCAATTACATTAGCTCTATTAGATCGATCAAGCTCAATCCGCTCTTTTAAAATTTTTCCTGCGCTAATCCCAACCTCTAAGGCAAGTGGCGCTGTTAAAAAACTCCCAACATGACCACGAATACCATCTGTCCCAAACAATTTCATGAATTAAACTCCACACACCAGAAAGTATCTAACACCAAAACACAAAATGGCGTAGCCATTTTGTGTTTTTAAAACCCTTACAGGGTTTGTTTTTTAATTCACAGAAGTGTTGTCACACGTTTGTGAATTGATGTAAAAAATAAGATGGCTCACTATAGTGAGCCATCTTATTAGAAAAATTACGCTGCGACTGCAAATTTTGGGCGTTGGGCGACAACTTCATCGATTAACCCATAATTTTTAGCTTCATCAGGAGCCATGAAGAAATCGCGATCGGTGTCTTCAGTAATACGATCAATTGGCTGCCCCGTATGAAAAGCCATCAACTGATTGAGGCGACTCTTGTGATAAAGAATTTCCTTTGCTTGAATTTCAATATCCGTAGCCTGTCCCTGTGCACCACCAAGAGGTTGGTGAATCATGATGCGTGTATGGGGCAAAGAAAGCCTCTTCCCCTTTGCGCCACCTGTGAGCAAAAAAGCTCCCATACTTGCTGCTAAGCCTACACAAATTGTCGAAACATCAGGACGAATATGCTGCATCGTGTCATAAATTGCCATACCTGCGGTCACAGATCCACCAGGAGAATTGATATATAAGAAAATATCTTTTTCTGGATCGTCGGCTTCTAGGAAAAGCAACTGAGCAACGATGATGCTGGCAATACTGTCATCAACCTGTTGCCCCAAAAATACGATCCGCTCCCGCAGTAGACGCGAAAAAATGTCAAAGGCTCTTTCGCCACGACCAGACTGTTCGATTACGGTTGGGATCATAGTTTATCTTTACGGTTTACTCTCATCATATTGTACTGATATGTCATAAAAGCTAACCGTTGTGTCTATTCGGATTTCACCCCGATACCATCATGCTTTGTGACCAAGCAAATCAATAAAATATTTGTAAGCGTTGCGAAGCAACGCTTACAAATATTTTATTGATTCTTATTACAGCGCTTTGCGCTGTAATTTAGTCGTGCCGATCGCGATAAATTGCTTTAGAAGTGCGGTTTTGAGCATTGGTCAAACGGACTGCTTCTTTACGACTTAAATCGCCATCGCTGAGATAAGCCCGACGTTGGGCGGCAATCTTCGCCTCTCTTGTTTCCAATTTCTTATATTCTTGCTGGCTGATCGTGCCTTGCTGCACACCTTTATAGATGCGCTCTTGTTGGTTGACTTGGCGCTCGTGAATGGGGCCAGCCGAGGCTGCACTTGGATTTAGAAATGCGATCGTGCCGATTAAAGAGGTAGCGGCGATAATGGGCAAAATTAGGCTTTTCATGATCATCTCTTTGGCTAATGGTGTTGAGTTAATTGCTTAACGACTTACGCTGGTTTAGACATTCATCTGTAGCCAAAAAGTTCAAACCAAAATATAAAAAAAGCTAGAGGCAGCGCAAGCAACGCCTCTAGCCTACTGATTTTTAGGTATAATTCATTCAAAGAGATGAGACCAGAGGAAAAAATCATGACTCAAGATGATTTTCAAAAACAAGTTCTAGATCGATTGGACAAGATTGATGTTGATGTGGAGCAAATATCAAAAGACAATGAAAAATTTAGCGATCGCTTTGCTAATTACCAACAAGCCACGCAGTCATTAGTTAGCCTTGCTTTTGGTTTAATCGCTTCTGCGACAGTAATCACAGTTATTTCCGCAGTATTCAAACGCTAATGCGATCGCGGCTTCAAGATGTTCTAAGATCCTTTAAACTGGAATAGATGTAAGATTTTCTGTCTGTTCTTCAAATATTTTCATAGCTAATGCCAAGTTCGACCCATTTACCCGATGCTATTGATCGCATTGTCCAGCGATTTCAAAGGCTTACTGATCCCAAACAACGTTACGAGCAATTGATTTTGTACGGCAAGAAGCTAGCAGAGTTTCCTGAAGCGCTCAAAACACCTGAGAACAAAGTGATGGGATGTGTCTCACAAGTGTTTGTTGTAGCAGAGTTAGATGAGAATGAGCATGTTGTGTTTGCTGGTGACTCTGATGCTTTGATTAGCAAAGGCTTTGTCGGATTATTATCTATCTGTATGGGCGGCTTAACTCAAAAAGAGATTGAGTTGCTCACGCCTGATTTTATCAAGGACACTGGTTTAGTAGCCAGCCTTACGCCTTCAAGGGCAAATGGCTTTTATAACGTTTTCAAGAAAATGCAACAGCAAGCGATCGAGATTGAATTGCCCAGCGTTCGTTAATGTTTTCGGTAGGGTCAGTTCATGAACTGACCCTACCGAAACAGAAAAAAGTCTCGCATCGCGAGGCTTTTTTCTGTCTAGACTGTGGCGAGAATTGGGCTAGTCGTCGAGACCATCGCCGCGAGAACTTGACTCGGTGACACGAAAAAGGGTAAACGATGGATATCGGAATTGGGCTGACAGGCTATTTCTGCAAGCTGCTCTAATTCTGAGAGAGTGACTTGACCTAAACCTAGATCCGCAAGAGAGGTCGGCAAGCCAATCTCTTGATAAAACTTTAGCAATTGATGGCGTGATGAGGCAGCTAGTTGATTGCCTTGAAATTCCTCTAAACGTAGTTGGACTAGGATTCCATAGGCAACTTTCTCACCGTGAAGAGTGCCATGAGTATGGTGAGAATGCGTCAGAGCATTGTGAATCGCATGAGCAGCAACGGTGCGACAACTTGCGCCACCGATACCACCGATCGCACCCGCTAGACAGACAGTGGCATCA
>JANNDZ010000293.1:0-1885 GCA_031378395.1 Pseudanabaena sp. OTE_75_metabat_487_sub | reverse complement strand
ATACCAAAACACAAAATGGCGTAGCCATTTTGTGTTTTTAAAACCCTTACAGGGTTTGGTGTTTAATTCATAGAAGTGTCGGCACACTTTTGCGAATTGGTACTACAGTAATTTTCGATTAAAAGAACCACAATAAATCTTTTAAAAGTGTTGTAAATCAACACTTTTAAAAGATTTATTGGTTTGGATTAGATTGCATTGAGTTAAGCATTGTAGCGATCGCTACACAAATCCCGCAGAAGCTCTCAAAGGTGTCAAGATTGAACTGTAAGGACAGAAAGCGAAAAGAACCGTCTGTTTTACGACAATCTAAAAGGCACTGATATGAAAAAGATTTTTGTGCTTGATACTAATGTGCTGTTGCATGATCCAACTGCCATGAAGCGCTTTGAAGATAATGAAGTCGTTTTACCAATGACTATTATTGAGGAGCTTGATCGTTTTAAAAAGCAGCCTGAAATGATCGGGCGGAATGCCCGTCAAGCTTCACGTTCCTTGGATGAGTTACGTCTTCAGGGGAACATTATCAAAGGAATTGAGCTTGAAAATGGGGGATTACTGCGAGTTGCCCTATGCGATCGCGAAACTTTAAAAACCCTGCCTATTGAACTGGAAGGCGATCGCAATGACAATGCTATTCTTGCAGTTGCGCTCGAACTCAAGCGCAGTTGTCAATGTCGCGTGGTCATGGTTAGCAAGGACACCAACCTTCGCATCAAAGCCGATGCTTTAGGACTAGAAGCCCAAGATTACGAGACCAATAAGGTTGATATTTCAGAACTCTATACAGGTATTACTGAAGTAACCGTTGATCCGACAAAAATCGATCAACTTTTTAAAAATGATGCGATTACCATTGATGGTGAACTCTGTCCAAATCAAGCAGTGATGCTCGTTGATCAATACAATCCGTCTCATACTGCGCTAGCGATCGCCAGTAATAGCAACCAAAATTCTACCAAACTCGTAGCCATCAATAAGCTGGTCAATTCAGGGATTGTAGGCATCAATGCGCGTAATCGCGAACAGAAATTTGCCCTCGATCTTTTGCTCAATGATGCAATTCCCTTGGTTACCCTCGTTGGAAAAGCTGGCACAGGGAAGACTTTGTTAGCGATCGCGGTGGGATTGCACAAAGTTGCCGATGAGCGAGTATATACCAGACTGCTGATCTCACGTCCTGTAATTCCAATGGGTAAAGACATTGGCTTTCTCCCAGGGGATATCAAAGAAAAACTCACGCCTTGGATGCAACCAATTTACGATAATTTCGATTTGATTTTCGGCTCGCAGTCTCCTAAAGATCCGAAAGAAAAGCGTAGTCTTCATCCCCATACTCGGCGAGGACATGAAGATCTAATGGAAAGAGGACTGCTTCAGATTGAACCTCTTACCTACATTCGAGGACGAACTATTCCTCAGCAATTTCTGATTGTGGATGAAGCCCAAAACCTCACGCCCCATGAGCTTAAAACTATTCTTACCCGTGCTGGTGAAGGGACAAAAGTAGTTCTAACAGGTGATCCTGAACAAATTGATAATCCCTATATCGACGCTGCAAGTAACGGGCTAACCTATGTAGTTGAACGATTTAAAAATGATCCTCTGGCGGGGCATATTACCCTCAGTAAGGGCGAACGCTCTCAGTTAGCGGAACGTTCTACCGAACTCCTTTAAGCCTAAATAAGAAGCTGCGCTTTGCACCGCCTCTCATCTTTGATAATCCACAAAAGTGCGAAGATACTTCTATGGATTGGTATTATGCGGCAATTCTCATTATAAAAATCGGTTTTTTAAAAGCCCACCTACGGCAGGCTTTTAAAAAACCGATTTTGGTGTTTCCAGCGCCGAAGGCGCTGGAAACACCAAAATCGGTTTCATAATG
>JANNDZ010000235.1:0-13033 GCA_031378395.1 Pseudanabaena sp. OTE_75_metabat_487_sub | reverse complement strand
ATAAAATCAATTGATGATATTGCTACAGTTGCTGTAACTATACATTTAAAAGCTAAATATGGAAGCCAAATTATAAACGGTAAATATAGATATTAAAGGGTGTGAAAATTATTTGATAATTTATGGAAAATAATAGCTGGTAGTGGATTTCAAATTTAACTTAATGCTTTTATTATTGATCGAGATTAGCTTATAATGGCAAGTATAAATATGAATAGTAATACATTTAAATTAGTTAAAATCTTTTCAGGCATTATCCTTTTTCCTATTTTAATTGTTGTTTTGGCAATTTTGTGGCCAATGCCCCAATTAATTCCACCTGCTAAGTATGAAACCGTTTTCATAAAATCAATTAATATAATTGATGTAACATCGGGAAACCTATTAAAAAAAGCGAATTATTCAACTTCGATGGAGATACTTACGTTCTTGAAACTTAATCCTATCGTAAAATCAAGCCGCGCATTGCGCGGCTTGATTTTACGATTATTCTTCTAGCAAGCTTCTCAACATCCATGCAGTTTTTTCATGAACTTGGAGGCGTTGAGTTAAAAGATCGGCAGTTGGTTCGTCGTTGGCTTTTTCGGCGATCGGAAAAATAGAACGGGCTGTTCTTGTGACAGCTTCTTGCCCTTCGACGAGCAATTTGATCATTTCCGTCGCTTTGGGCACTCCTTCAGTTTCGGGGATCGAAGTGAGTTTGGCATAAGCCGAATAGGTTCCAGGGGCAGGAATACCAAGTGAGCGAATTCTTTCTGCAACTAGATCAACGGCTAAAGCAAGCTCTGTATACTGTGCTTCAAACATGAGATGCAATGTATTAAACATTGGTCCCGTTACGTTCCAATGGAAGTTATGAGTCTTGAGGTAGAGAGTATAGGTGTCGGCAAGTAAGCGCGATAATCCATCAGCGATCGCAATCCGATCCTCTTCAGAAATACCAATATTAATCGAGCTAGATATCTCTTTATCACTAGATTTTTCCTTGTTTTTACCCATTTTTGTTGTTAGCTAGATTATTAATGAGAGTATTATAACTATTCTGACAACCATATACATAAATCCATCGGGTATTTGTAAAGCTATGAAAAAGTTAAACAAAAAAGCCAGAATAGAGTTTCCACGTAACGTCAGTCATTATGGTAGCCAGCGCGGAAATGTGCCGAACATTGGCAATACTTCGGGTTGCAGAGGATTTGTGCCTTGAGTATTATTAATCGGCAATATGATTAACTGTGTTGACACTTGGGAAGCACGGGAGTTTCTAGAAGCTTGAGCAGAATCTTCGGAAATAGGCGGAGAATTAGAGGGATTTTTGTCACTAGGAATAGCAGAATTTAAGAGGATTGATTGACCATCAGGAGCAATATTAAATTGCACTTCTCTTTGTGGTGGAAGTTCTAAAAGCCTACGCAATTCAGATGTTTCTAAATTAATGGCAGCGAGATATGGCTTCTCACGGAATATATTTTTGGCAGTATCTTGTTCAACATCAGTGAGTAAGCAATAGATAGTCTTCTCTTGCGGATCGAACTGAGCGCCAAGAATAGAACCATTAATTTTTGTGAGTTCCTTCTGCAATCCTTGGTTATTTACCAAATATAGCGATCGCGTATAATCCTTATTAAATTTAATCGTGGCTGCCTGCGTACCGCTTCTACCAAAATTTAAAACCGTACCGAATCTTGGGAGAAAGTCCAACGGTGGGGCTTGCGGCTCAAGAGGCAAAATCGCAACTCCTTCACCTTGAGCGATCGCCACCGACGCGCTGTCGGGCGTAAACATAAAATCGCCCCCTGGTTGATTATCAAGTGCTCTTGGTTGTTCGTTATCTTTGATAAGCCAGAGTCCATAGCTTCCGACTTGTTGGCGGCTAAGGCGCTGCACCAAGATGTTTTTGCCATCTGGCGAGAGATCGAATTTAAAGTTTTGAAAGTCATCACTACCGAGTATAGGTTTGATTTCTGGCGAATTTGACGTTAAACGATCTTCGCGATCGATTCCCGTCGTTACCACATAAAGTTTTTGATCAAGTAAGCTTTGCCCCACCGTTTCAATCGCCCCAAAAAGAATTTTTTGGCGATCAGGATAAATCCGAAAATCTATAATAGACAGATTAGCAGGTGTTAGAACGCGCTTACTCTTTTGTAGCACATCGTAAAGTATAAGGCGACCTTTTTCTTCCCCTTGCGAGCCAATATACGCAAAATAAGGATTTGGTGTCGTAAAACTACCAGTAAATGGATCAATCGCTTTTTTATTGCCAGATTCACTAGCAAAGCGATCGTAGGCATTTTCTAGCTTGACTGTATAGGATTTACCATAGGTTGCTGGTGCTAGGGGCGTATAGGACATCCGCCGTGATGACCAACTGGTTTTACCTGCGAGGGGCGGATCAAATTTGAGGTTTTTCTCAACGCTGTCTCGATCCATTGGGCGATTAAATGTTAAGGAAAAAGAGATATTAGTAGCATCAATTTTCTGTCCTTGCCAACTAAACTCTCTCACCTGTGGTGCTGTGCGATCGCCTACCCACAACAATATGGCGATCGCCACTGCTAACAGTGTTGCTAAGCCAATCGCATAGCGATCTAGCGGCTGAGAAAACCATTTAAATCGAGGGCTAAGTTGCATGTCAGCTTATTTACACCTAAAGACACGGATATTATGAAAGTAAACCGTAAAGAGAGGCGCATCGCGCCCCCTTTATTTTTTGTGTGTTAGCGAAAAAGCTTTTTACCTTCTAGAGAACGAAAATAGATGGTTCCCATCGTTGATAGAAATATACAATAACTGACAATCTGATTGGCGTATAACTTATCGGAATAGCCAAATAAAGTTGAGAAGATAATCCCAGGGAATTTATCGGCAGGCAATACTGATGAAGTATCGGTCACTTGTGAGCCGAGCGTAAACCACTCTATGACTCGCCTTGGTGGATCGAGAAACTCATAGGATTGAGTGATGGGATTGAAAACTTTGTCAATCGTATTCGCGAGGTCAAACGCGGAAAGTGAAGTAATTACTAGTCCTGAAACAATTAATAAGAGAATCACTCCTAAAACTTGAAAGAATGCGCGAATATTTAGCTTGACTCCAAACTTAAACATCGCCAATCCGATTGCGATGGCAGCAAAAATTCCAGCAACGCAGCCAATCGCAGGTGCATACTGAGCCATCCCTGATTGTGATTGGTCGGGAGACAGTGTACCTGCAATAAATAGAACTGTTTCTGCGCCTTCTCGTAAGACTGCAACTGCAATCAGGGTAAATACGCCCCAACCTGCTTTGCGAATTTCCGCCGAGCTAAGTGCTTTCTCGACATTAGCCTGAACTTGATGGCGCATGGTTTTGGCTTGCTGAGTCATCCAAATCAACATCCAACTCAACATTACGATCGCTGCAACCGAAAAAATACCTTTAGTCAAATAATAGATCGTACCGCTAAAGCCACCAAGCAGTTTCTGAGCGATCGCGCCCATGATGCTACTGACGAATAAACCTGCCGCCACCCCTAAATAGACCCATTTTTGTAGATTAGATTGCTTTGCTTGCATCAAATACGCCAACACTATTCCCACAACCAAAGTTGCCTCTGTGCCTTCTCTAAGGGTGATCAAGAAGGTCGGCAGTGCGCTACTAAAATCCATACTTTCTTTACTTTTTAGTTTCAGTGGTAACTAAATTTTGAATTAATTTAAATTCTTCAGGAGAGATTACTTTTTTCGATACAAGGTCATCAATTTGTTTATAGGGTCTGCCACCTTGAATACGCTCTGATAGCGAAGGCTTAGTACCTGGCAGTTCCAATTTGTCGAGTTCAGAGATCGGGGCCGTGTTGATATCAATTTTGCTGGATTTAGCTGCTGTAGATGCAACCGAAGTAGGTGATGAAGCTGTAGAAGTCGTATTAGCTCCAGACTTAGGAGCTTCTGAGGTGGCTGTGCTAGTACAGCCGTTGGTAACTAAACAAAAAACAAGACCTGAAAGTATTAGAGGAGTAAAAGAAAAAATGGATTTAATCACAGAAAATATACCAAGTAAAAAATTTTAGTGTTATAAATTTGTCTTTGTTGCTCACAAATCACTTGCAGAACATTAATCAAATTATTTGCTGGTTAACTATATTTATACACTAAAGAGAATTATTTGCAATAATTTCTATAGGTTTATTTTTGTTATAGCAAATCTTTATCCATATAGAGCATAGGCAAAAAGATGAGGCAACACGGAGCTATTAGCCGAAGGAAATAATGAGATAGGAATCTTGAAACTTCGCGCCAGTGGCTTGTTTGCCTGCTAGCTCATTGGGTAAGAAAATATTGCGGCGTTGATCGCCTGCTTCGATGGTTACTTCTGGTCCCAACTGGATTAGCTTGACTTGTTTTTTATTGAATGTTGGCAAAAACAACTTGACTTGCTTAGTTACCGCACTTATTTCAATGGGTTTTGGGGCAAGATTCGCAAGATGCTCAGGAATCGTTAACTCAGTCACCTGATCGGGGATTTGGCATATGGCTAAAGGCTCAAAATCGGCATCAGAAATCTGATCTCTAGAAAATACACCACCGACTGTTAAACCAACCTGTTGGGCACTGCCCCATAGATATTTGGCTGTAGCGATCGCATAGGGATCTCCAGTGGTGACCAAATAAGCTGCCACGCGACTCGGATCGTTAACGGCTTTTTGCCCGCGTGTTAGTACCGATGACATTTCACCAGCCTGTTGTGAAATATCATCGGTACTAGAAACTTGCAGAATGCTTCTTAAAATTGGCTCAACAAAAGGTGATATTGCTTGACCGATCGCAGAACCTGTTAATACTTGTTTAAAGCGACGCAAATACCATCCTAAAATTTCTGGCATCCCTAACATTCGTAGGGTCTCAAGATCTCCCATGCCATCGTAAATAATTATGTCATACTTGCCTTCAGCATCACGTTCACGCAAAAAGCTCAAACCTAGAGCGGAATCCATACCTGGTAAAATTCCAAGCTCTTGACCATAAACTTCTTTAAAAAAAGGAGTACGCAGAAATTGGCTTTCCAATCCTTTCATCTTGTCCCAATACTTTTCCAGCAGAGCCGTTGATTGTAAATGTACGGCTGCAAAATTTGGCGCAACCAATTGTGGCTCACTGCTCAGCTCTGCACCAAGTCTCATGCTGAGAGTGTCACCTGCTTGTTGACCAACATATAAAACTTTTTTGTTCTGGGTTGCCAAAGCACGCGCAGCAGCGATCGCGGTTGTCGTTTTGCCAACGCCGCCCTTACCGATAAATGTCAGAATTAGGCTCATTGGATTTTCTTATTAGACTTTTGTAATTTGTTTTGTGTACCGTGACTAAGCCACGGCACACAAAACGCTAGTTCTTTATTTTACTGTTGCTTTTGCACCAGCTTTTTTAGATGGGGACTGGGGGTAAAATAGGGAACGGTAACTTCGGGAATCTGAATTGGCTGATGTGTGCGAGGATGACTTCCCAAACGGGCGTGACGATGACGTACGCCAAACTTGCCAAAATCACTTAACGTGACTGATTGGTGATCGGCTAAAGCATTTGCCAAGCAAACTAAAACTGCTTCAAGGCTAGCCGATGCCATGCTGTATGTTAGTCCATCAACCTCCAGCATCATGCCTCGAATGATATCTTGACGATTAATATCTGCCATAGGGCTTTTTAATGATGGTATCGCGCAATGCGCGACACCATGACGGTTTTAGCCTGCTGCTTCTAGCTCATCTGCAAAAAACCAAGACTTGGTGCTGTCAGGGAACTTGACGACGAAGCCCCATTTTCCACCATCCATAATTTTTTCTTCTTTAATCACGCCGATTTCGCCGACCTTGCTAGCGATCGCCTTACCGCTACCATCTTTGAAACTACGAACACGAACTTTTTGACCAACTTGCATAATGTTTGCTTCTCGTACCGAACTCGATAAATCTGTTGCGTTTGCTTTAAAAAGTTTACATTAGATGTTAGCCCTATAAAATAAAGAACCAATTTGTTGTGGCACAGCAGAGCAGCGTCAAAATAAATTAGCTTTTTACTAATCACGAGGAATGCCCCGATGTCAGTAACGATCGCCCTATTGCAAAAATGGAAAAAGCAAAAAAAGCCGATCGCGGCGCTGACAGCAAGTGACTATGCGATTGCTAAACTGCTTGACAAAGCAGGCGTGGATATAATTTTGGTGGGGGATTCTTTGGCGATGGTGACGCTTGGATATAAAAACACTTTGCCTGTTACCCTCGACGAAATGATCCATCATGCCCAAGCAGTTGGGCGTGGGGTTGAGAATGCTTTTCTAGTGGTCGATATGCCATTTCTGAGCTATCAAGTTAGTGCTGAAGAGGCAATGCGATCGGCTGGGCGTATTTTTAAAGAAACCGATGCACGCGGGATTAAACTCGAAGGTGGCTATCCCGATATGGTTGAGACTATTCGCAAATTGGTACAGGCGGGAATGCCTGTGATGGGGCATGTAGGATTAACACCGCAATCGGTACATCGGATCGGTTATCGGATTCAGGGCGGAACTCCTGAGGCAGCCGCAGAAATTTTGCATCAGTCTAAAGCTTTAGTGGAAGCTGGTATTTTCGCTCTCTTATTAGAAAATATCCCTGCTGAGTTAGCGACCCAGATTACGGAACTGATTCCTGTTCCTACTATTGGTATTGGTGCGGGTCAAGGCTGTGATGGACAGATTCTAGTAACCCACGATGTGCTGGGCTTATCTGATTGGCAACCGCCGTTTGCACATAAGTATGTAGACCTTAATAGCGTAATTACGGAAGCAGTTAAGCAATATTGCCAAGATGTCCGAAAGCCCAAGAATTGAATGATGGCACTTCGTGCCGTCATTCAATTCTTGGGCTTTGACAAATATGCTTTTCGATTTGGTTGATCAAAATGCTCGATCGCATAGCGCAACATTGTGCGGGGCATTTGTTGATAATAGACATCCAAAAAACCTACTAAAACTTGGCGATCTTGTTTGCCAACTTCTCGCAACATCCAACCAACGGCTTTGTGGATGAGATCATGGGGATGTTTTAAAAGAATAACCGCAACTTCGAGAGTATCAGCAAACTGCTGATGTTTGATAAATTCTAAGGTGGAAACGATCGCAATTCTCTGTTCCCAAAAATTTTGCGATCGGGCTAGTTCATGTAGAATCTTGCGGTCTTGATGCAGCAAATGTACACCCAAAATTTGACGGCAGGTGACATCTACTAAATCCCAGTTGTTAATCCATTTGGTGTGTTTGAGATAGAAATTAAATATTGCTTCTCTTTTAAAAACATCGGCTTTAGGATATTGATAGGTGAGAATCAAAAGTGCGGTAAGACGGTATTCATGAATGTCAGTTTGGAGAAGTTTTTCTATCTCATCAAAGCCAAGACAGGTAAACTTTTTGGCTAATTGCCGTTGCTCTGGCACGGCAATTCCTAAGAAGCGATCGCCTTCTCCATATTCACCTTTACCAGTTTTAAAAAAAGAGAAAGCGCGATCGCTTTGGTTGGACTAGCCAATGCATCTAGCTCAATCTTAAGATCGGCATGTGTTAGCATAATTTATAGGGTGTTTTTCGTTTATATTAACCCTTGTTTGCCCTAGTCAGATGGATAAGTAAAATCACATGCTAAGCGCTCCAGCAGGATACAAAACCCAATCCATTGACACCAGCATTGATGCAGAGATATATCTGTTTAGTCGGTTGAAAGCACTAACTCTAATTCAAAAAGCTGAAAGGGTAACCCGTTGGACAAAAGGATGCTTAGAACTTTGTTTAATTGGTCTTCAACAACGTTATCCAAATGCAAGCTTAAAGGAATTGCGATATGAATTTGCTAAAGCTACATTAAAATCTCATTTTTTTAATCTTGTCTATCAAAATATTTCTGAATACGCTCAACCGCTTATGCTTACTGATCCAATTTCTCTAGCGCTGGATATAGCCGCAGTTTTTAACAGCTTAGATATTCCTTATTTAGTTGGTGGCTCGGTGGCAAGTACATTGATGGGAGAGCCGAGAGCAACCGAAGATGTGGACATTGTTGCTGATTTAGAAATAGGAAAACTAATTCCATTAATGCAAGCTCTTCAACCGAGATTCTATGTTTCTGAAGATGCGGTTCGAGATGCAATTAGGTTCAAACGTTCTTTTAATCTCATCGACAATGACTCTCTAGGGAAAATAGATGTTTTTGTGCTTAAAGATAATCCTTTCCCTCAAATTGAATTTCAACGTCGGCGATCGCAACTAGTTCGGCAAAACCCCGATCAAATGCTGGTATTGCCCACTCCTGAAGATATCATTTTACAAAAGCTCGTCTGGTATCGGATGACTAAGAATGAATCACAGAGACAATGGCGAGATGTTTTGGGGGTGCTAAAGATTCAGGGCGATCGCCTTGATTTTGGCTATTTACAAAGATGGGCTGGGGAGCTTAGTTTGAATGATTTGCTGGAGAATGCTTGCACAGAGTCAGGAGTAGAACTTTTCTTCTAAAAAACAAAAGGAGCGCTTAGCGCTCCTTTTGGATTACCAACTACGACCATTTACAGGTCGTCTTAAACCAGAGCCAACTAGTTCTCGCTCTTCGCTTTGGGGATTGCGAATAGAATTATTGATCAAATCTTGCTGCTTATCATCTTGATATTTCTTCTCGTCGCGTAATAACACTTCACGCACTACTCGTACTAGCGATCGCTGTGCGAGTTTAGAGATTACATCACGTCCAATGGTAAGAGTCTGACGCTTGCTGAGGATGCGAGTCGCTAAAGGCAAAATGTCAGTGGGATTAATCGCCTTATCTTTTTGGAGAATTGTCCATAGTCTAGCAATATAACCCAAACTTGATGGTGTCTCGGCTTTAGAAATTGATGCTTTGACTTTAGGATCAACCACAATATCGCCAATTAGAGAAGTGCGAAATCTTTCTGGTAGACGCTTGCTTGTCTCGACTTCAATGCCTTTAACGATTTCATCAATAATGCGATCGTGCATGAACTCACTGCGATCTGACAGCAAGAAATCAATGCCCTTGTCGAGAGTTCCACTCAAGTTATATTCGGGATTCTCTTGAGCATTGCTCAATAAATTCTCTAAACGATTCCAACGAAACTCACCATCGCGGAAGAGTAAATCTTTCAGCGCCATCCGTAATTCTGGCGCAGAGTCATTTAACAAACGATTTGCTACATAGGGATAGGCGACAGCTAAGACTTTGAATTTGGGATCGACGCTCAGGGCAATTCCTTCTAAAGTAACTAGCGACCTAATGATCAGTGCATAATAAGCTGGGACTTGGAAAGGAAAGTCATACATGATCTGTGAAAGTTGATCGGTCATGTCTTTGAAATCCATTTGAGTCAGGCTCTGACCTTCAGGTGGATTAAAGACCTCCGATAGAGCAGGCACAATCCCTTCAAAGTCAATATCTTCTGTCAAAAACCCTAAACGTACATAGTCTTTAGATAGAGCTACAAAATCACGGTTGACTAAATGCACGATCGCTTCGATTAGTCCAAAGCGCTGTTCAGCCGAAACTTGGCTCATCATCCCAAAGTCTAAATAGGCGAGTTTGCCATCACCCATTACTAATAAGTTGCCTGGATGAGGATCTGCATGAAAATAGCCATAATCAAGTAACTGACGCAGAGAGCACTGCACGCCAACTTCGATGATGTGGCGGCTATCAAAACCTGCTTCTTTTACTGCCAGCACATTAGTTAATTTGATGCCTTCAATCCATTCCATCGTCAATACGCGCCTAGCGGTATATTGCCAATAGATTTTGGGAACATAAACCTCGTCTAATCCTCCATAGTACTTAGCAAACTTCTCGGCATTTTGACCTTCAAAGGTGTAGTCCATTTCTTCAAAAATTCGACTAGCAAACTCATCAAGGATCGCCGCTAAATTTGTGCGCACAAATTTAAAAGTTTTTCTCAGCCATACAGAAATACCACGCAAGATGTACATATCAAGGGCAATGCCCGCAGCAATGTCAGGACGCTGCACTTTGATAGCAACGAGTTCGCCTGTTTTGAGCTTGCCTTTATAAACTTGACCGAGGGAAGCAGCCGCGATCGGGTTGTCGGAGATTTCTGCATAAACTTCCAATGGATCGCCTCCTAATGCATCGCGAATAAATTGGAAGGCGATTTCATTGGGAAATGGAGGTAATTGGTCTTGCAGTTCCGCGAGTTCGTCCATGAACACTGGTGGCACGATGTCAGGGCGCGTCGAAAGGGCTTGACCAATTTTGATAAATGCTGGACCTAAGCGGGTTAATAACTTACGTGATTCGATCGCTAATTTTTTTAATTCTTTTGCTGAGGCTTTGGCATTTAGGCGCAGTCTCAGAAACAACCAGATTAGTGGCACAAAAATCACTATGCAACGCCACCAGACTCGCAAAGGTTGGTTGCGGTAGTAGTTAGCGATCGCATCGATATCATAACGATCTAACTCAAAGTCTTTTTTGGTTGCAGGCATAGGATTTGGGGAGACTCATCTTGTAGACTTTAGTTTACATATTATTTTAACAATTTGTAACAAAATTCGGGATAGCTCTCTAGACTTATGTTTGCAATATTTGCCTAGAATGTAAAACTCAAATAAAGGTGGCGCGAAGCGCCGCCTTTATTTGAGTTTTACATTCTAGATATTTCTTGAATTGCTATAGGACTATCTTAAATTTGGGGGATTCCAAGGTATGCAGTAGAATGAAACATAGTTTTTTATTCATTTGCTGCTATGAGTCAACCCGATAACCTAGAAGAACGCTTTCGTGAGCTAGAGCGCGAAGTGATGGGCAATAAACAACAAGCAAGTGGTCAAACTCACGACCCTAACAAGCGTGCTGAGCCAGAACGTATTGCTATTGGTCAGAGTGTTGATGCAGCTAAAACTGGATTAGGCAGCCTAGTTGCTTGGGTCAATAGCCTAACTGGAGCCACCAAAGTTGCAGCGATCGTGGTAATCGGCTTAGTTTCCTTTACAATCCTGAGTTTTATCTTTAAACTAGTTACAGCCGCGATTTCCATCGGCATTATGGCGCTAGTCGGATTTATTTTATATAAAGTATTCTTTGAGCCAAGTCCAACTAAATCCTAACAGTTGAGGATGTGCGGCGCGAAGCGCCCCACATCCTCAACCTTACAAACCATGCCTATCAGGACTAAATCCTATGACTATCTCTCGTGCATCTAGAAGACCAATCCAGCCGAAGTTACGTTCAATGCCTCTGCGTAAAACACCTTCAGCGTTATATATTCAGATGCATCAACTCGCCAATGAAAAAGAGCGTCTACAAGAAGAATTAGTGCGAGTATGCGATCGCCAACAACAAATAGTCAACCGCCTTGCTGAACTTGATCGCAACCTCGCTCAACTTGATCTCGATGTGGAGAATAGTGCTGTGAACGCTGAGATGACAGAAGCACAATTTGTCCAAAAGATTAAAGCCAAGCCCATTGAGCGAATTCAAACTACTCGTGGAGCAACCTACGAAAGTATGACTATTGAATACTAGTATTTCATCGCAGCACTTTAAATTTTTTTTTTGTAGTTTGAGAGCTAATCTCTATTAAGGAAAGACTATTGCGAAGGAATGAGAAGATCAAGACGTTGGCGAGATCGTAATGAGTAGTTCTTCTAAACTTTTATCTGTCTCACTTGTAATTTGCGTGTCTATTATTAGTATCGATTCTTCAGCGAGATCAGAAGATTGGCAAGTTAAGAATAGAATATTCCAAGACAAAAACAATCAGATCAATCTTCTCGCTATTAAAGATAGTTCAAACTTTTTGCCACTTCAAGAGATTGAAAAATCACTAAATCGAAGCCAGGAGAGTATTTTAGCATCACCTAGTAGATTGAATCCTAGTTTGCAAACGCCTGAACCAGAGTCGATTCCTGTTCAAGAATTTATTTCGGCTCCCAAACTGGAGTCAGTAATGACAGATTATGCTGTACTTGATAGTATGACGACAAATTTCCAAGGTGATGATGATAAAACTGGACAAGTTAATCAGATTTTTGAACCTACTTGGAAATGGCGATTTAAAGATGGAACTGTCATTAGCTTTCAGACAGGCTTTAATTCTTTTAAATTAGCAGGAAAAGATTCTATATATAATGTCCCATTACAGTTCGGAGTCGCAAAAAAAATTGGACCAGTAAATCTTGATGTGCGTGGGGGAATTGATATCTTTAATCGCGTACCAACCACAGCAAATATAGAGATAAATGCTAATCTATCAGTTTTTGATGGGATAACTTTGTTTGGATTTTTTGAACAAAAGCCTTACAAGTCAAACGTAAATACTATTGAGAACCAAATCAAGATTCGTAGATTTGGACCTAATATTTATTGGCAAATCGATCCATATACAACTTTATTCTCTTTGTATAGATGGGGTGACTACAGCGATGGCAACACGGATCAACAGTCTTTTAGTCGGTTGGAGCGGAAATGGGGACAGTTTGCGATCGCTGCTAATTTATTTACTTGGTTTTACGAACGAGAATCTGCACCCAATACTTATTTTTCACCAAGAGATTTTCTGGTGTATACAGGTGAGTTGTCTTGGCAAGGGGATATATTTAATTTTTTAAATTGTCGCGTCGCGTTTAATGCTGGAGAACAGAGAGGCGCAGGTAATTTTTCGCCTGCAAGTAGTTATCAAGCTAAATGTACTGCAAAGATTTCCCCAAATATTGAGGCGGATTTGGGATATGCGCATAGCAATGTCCGCAAACCAGATACAGGACTTAGCTCTAATAGCGAATCAATATCGGGGCAGGTCAGAATGAAATTTTAGATCAGACATAGATAGAATAACGAAAATAAACAAAAAAGCGTTAATATACTGAACATACCAAGTCTAAAATTTTAGATTTTTTCTTATTTAAGAAATATTTTCTAATTACCTGATGCTGGCTAGAGCGTCGCTTATAAGTAAATGGACATAATTAATTGCAAACCCAAAGTTGTAAGGTTTCGCCCCTGCGG
>JANNDZ010000223.1:0-5412 GCA_031378395.1 Pseudanabaena sp. OTE_75_metabat_487_sub | reverse complement strand
TGCGGATTTACAGCCAAGTAATCGTAAAAATGAGCTTTCGGATGTGGCTTGTCCTGCTTGTAATCATCCTCTCAGCAAGATTCCTTCTAAAAAGGTGAGTGGTGGGCATTTTCTCAAGTGTGAGCATGGCTGTGAGAATCTAGTGATGTTTTGGAGCGATCGCCGTAATCAGTGGGAGATTCCTCAACCGAAGGCTGAGAATCCAGTGACGGCGGAGGTGACTAGTTTTGCTTGTCCTGTCTGTAGCAAGCCTTTGGCTAAGTTTCCCTATACTAAGGATGGTGTGGACAAGGTGATGTTGAAGTGTGGGGATGTTCAGGCGCGTCAACGCAAGGATCATGCGGATGTGGTCTTTTTCTGGTCTTCTCAGGAGAAGTGGTGGTCGAAGAAGTTTGGCGATCTGGATGAGGCGGCTAAGCCGAATTTGGGTAAGGTCGCAACTGGGAAGGAAAAGAAAACTTCTCAGAGAAAGCCTAAACAATTATCAAGTAAAGTTGCTACAGAATAAGTAAAAAACTAGTAAGATAGCCTTCAAGATCAATCTAAGTTAACAATTTTCACGTACTTAAGTCGTTGCAGGGCTACCTTAATACGCTGATTGAAGGGTAAATCTTCAGCTAGTTCATGCAGCAATTTATGCAAATCTCTGTAAGTTGTCTGATTCACCTCTATGGGGTTCTCAGTTGGTTCCCACAGTCCTAATTCTGGTTGAGTATCGGGGTAGTGGAAAATCTGAGATTTCCAGCTACATGATAAACACCACCAATAGAGCCAAGGCTCGCGATCTGGTTCGTCTGGTTGGACATAATCGCAAACCTCAGACAAGTTGCGATCACCGCAACTAGGGCATGGGGGCAAATCTGACATGTTCATAACTATTTTGGGCATCTAGGATCGTTAAAGGGAATCACCGTCATATCTCCATTGGGGGCAAATTGCACAATGCACCCTTGCAATCCCAAATCAACATCAACATCATTCAAAGGATTTTGCTGAGCTTGCCAATAAGTCAAGGCTGCGATTGCGGCTAATCCTATCACTACAGCAGCAAGAACTTTAAGCCAGTTGATGTTTGTTTCCATATTTTTACCTGTAAAATATCTCAAGATTTTAAACAATATTTTTTATTTTTTCACAAAAAAAACTAAAATATTTGTGCATAACTTATTGTTTTTTATGAAAAAAAATCTAGTTGCACTGATATTTGGAGTGGCGATTATTTGTCCTCTAACTGAAAATCCTGTTAATGCTCATGGAGGTCGTACTAATGCGGCTGGGTGTCATAATGATAGAAAAAATGGTGGGTATCACTGTCACAATAGTGGAACTAGCACTACACCTTCTGCACCTACGACTGTTTGTACAACTATATCAAAAACTTTTTCTCAAGTTGATTTAATAAAAGAAGATAATTCAAGTTTTAAATCAGGCAGGATTCGTGATTTCAAGAAAATTGAATCTAAGTTAAAAGGTAATCTAGGAGTTTTAATTAGCTATACAGTAGATAATTTTTCAGTCAAAAAGTTTGACCATAAAAACTCAAAAATTGGGGCTATTTTTTCTTTTGGAAACAATAAACAATGGGTTTCTATTACAAAAGTAGAAGAACTAAATAATGGTGGTTATAGGTTCTTTATATCTCCTAATTCTTTTGGAATTAATAAGGTTGTTATCCAAGAAACTCAAGAAAACAAACAGGTTTGTAATTAACAAATAATCAAACAACAACAGCCCTAACTAATCAGTTAGGGCTGTTGTTGTTTGATTGGCGATCTCTATTCTAGAATAGTATTTTACATTTTTTACATGTGTCCTGCTGAGATACTAAGCCTAGCCATAAAAAGCCGTCTTTATAAGCAAAGTAATCTTAAGGTGTCGAAGGATGTTGAGTATACTTGCCATCATAAAACAACAACCACTTTCAAATAAGTAAGGGGGTGGGATGAATTAAATATAAGATAGCCACGCCTCAAACTGTTGCTGTAACAGAAAATCATTGTAAGTTTAATTACGCCTACCTACTTAAGGTACAAAGTTGTTGAACGATAATAGTCAACTCTAATTAACTATTGCTTTTCACTATAGAATCTTTATTCACAGCATGGAAAAACACGAACAGATCACGATCGCAGAATATGAACTTACCGCAGAGTCCTATCGCGTCGGCACTTGGGAGCATGACGTATCCCAAAATCGTGAAGCTTTGATCGAAGCCATGCCTAGAGTACCAGGCAAAATTTTGGATCTTGGTTGTGGTCCAGGCAGAGATCTAGTTGCATTTCAGGCTATGGGGCATACAGTAACGGGACTAGATGCTACTCCGTCATTTGTAGAAATGGCGAAACAGGCGGCTGGTTGCCTAGTATGGGAACAAAGTTTTTTAAGTCTCGATCTCCCGAATGATCACTTTGATGGGATCTTTGCCAATGCTTCGCTAATCCATGTACCCAAAGTCGAAATGCTGCGGGTGCTTAAGCATTTACATTATGCTCTGTGCGATCGCGGGATTTTAGTAATGTCGATGGTACGAGGCAATCATGAAGGTTTTGCCGAAAGACCTACGGGTTACCGCTATGTGAGTGGCTGGGAATATGAAACCCTAGCTCCAAAACTTTTAGAAGCACAATTTCAAATTCTTCGGCATTATTATCGTCCAACAGGTATGCCTATCGAAAATCAGTCATGGTTAGTTCTCGTCGCTCAAAAAGTCATTATTTAAGATATACACACATATGCCTCAACAGAAAATATGTGGAAAACTCCTACAAGGGCATCAGGTTGCTTCTGGCAGATCCCCAAACAGCCCATACCAAGCAGGCACGATTCTTACACAAATACCTTTTTTTAAAGAGTTAGGGCTTGATTTGTCACCTTACTTTAGTGGCACTCTCAACATAGATATTTCACCTTATATCTGCATCATGAACAGCCCACAGTTCACTTTTCGGCAGGTGAATTGGATAGAAGCTCATCCGCCTGAAGACTTTTCATTTTCCCGATGTCCAGTCATTTATAACGATAAAAGCTACGATGGTTGGGGCTACCATCCACATCCAGAAACAAAAATTCGACATTTTCACAATCCTTCAGTGATGGAGTTGGTTGCAGTTCCTATTCCCAAGATTAAATATGGCGATCTTCTGCAACTATTAATCAATCCTTTGGAGATTGACATTGTTGAACCCATAACCTAGCTGTTCTATCATGCAAATTATCCTAAAAGTGGTCGCCTCGGCGAAAACCTATAACGATTGGGTGATCGAATCCTCCAGTCTACTTACTCTTAGAGCATTAGCTACAATTCGCTAAAGCTCATGCATACAGACACTTACAGACATCAGCATAAACCATACATCTAAAAATATATGCCTAAAAAGCATTAGAATTGCTACTACAGTATAATCATTAAAGCTAATGAAACTTCCCAACGGGGACAGAGCCGAACTGGGAGATAAACTCGAACGCTACTGTCTGAACTATGAACATCAGAAAGGTAAACATAAAGCCCTACTTTTTGAAAAACGTCTTGGTATTACCATCGCCAATAAAGAAATTCTAGAGCAGGCTCTAAAAGAAGCTGCCATTGAAGGTGAAGCTGAACTTTACAAGGTAGATCAATATGGCACTCACTACGATCTCGCATTTGAACTTCATACTGATGTTGGTGAATCACTAATTCTGAGTTGTTGGATTATCAAAATTACTGAAGACTTTCCACGCCTTACGAATACTTACCCTATTGATTAGAAAAACAACTATGAACGAAATCCAAGAATATGACCTTGTTGCTTTAACCGAAGATGCGATCGCTACGCATAAAGTCACTCACAAGCAAATCCTACTGAGACGAGGACAAATGGGAACAGTTTTAATGTCCTTTGATAACAAAGCATTCCTAATCGACTTTACCGATAAAAAAGGCAATACCTTTGCTATGGAAACAATCGAACCTGTCAAGCTATTACGCCTCATCAATGAACCTGAATTAGTCTATTCCTGACTATTCCCAACCCATGACCTTCACAGCAGTCTTAGATAACATAGCCCGATCGCCAATCACTACAAAAATAGGCGACAAGCTCAAAACAGCCAAAAGCATATCCCTCTCAGGACTATCACGCTTAGGCAAAGGACTGATTAGCACCCATTTATGCCAACAACAAACCAAACCATTACTCATCGTCACCGCCACCGTCGAAGAAGCAACCCGATGGGCTTTACAACTCCAGTCAATGTCATGGCGCGTCTATCTATATCAACCCCTTGATACATTTCCCTACGAACCTGCCCAAATCGATTTGGAAACTGCTTGGACAAGGATTGAGATATTAGCGGAATTGCTTGCCCAACCACAGCCTAACTTAGCGATCGCTACCACCATTAACGCACTACAGCCCCATCTACCATCCACTCAAATCTTCCAAAAACATAGCATCTATCTCAATATCGGCGATTCGCAATCGGTTAAATTACTTGCTTCTGCTTTGGCGAGATTGGGATATGTGGAAGTTAAAGAAGTAAAGGAATCAAAACAATGGAGCCGCAAAGGATTTAGTTTTGAAGTGTTTCCAATTAATCGAAATCTACCAGTGCGTCTAAGCTGTAATCGCGGCACTGTTGAGAAAATCAGAGAGTTTGACCCCACTAATCCCAAAAGCTTCACTGACCTATCCAGCATCGCGATCGCCCCTGTCGATTTGCATGAGTTTGTTACTGCTCACAAGGCACCATTACTGCATTACTTACCCAAGAACTTTATTGTTGCTATTGATGAACCCGAACAATGTCAGAGCTATGGCGATCGCTGGTACGAAGCTGCGGAAGAACTTTATCAAAATCAATCGCAAGCCGATACACCGAAACTGCATTGGGACTTTGCTCACTGCATGACTGAGGCAAAGAAATTTCAGACGATTCAGCTTAGTGAGCGATCGCTTAAACCCAAAGCCAATATTTTTGATTTTGCAAGTACTTCTATTCCCATAATTCCCCATCAGTTTGACCAGATTGCATCACTGATTCGTGAATATCTCAACTTGGAATATCAAGTCACCCTGATTTCATCTCAACCTTTGCGCGTGGCAACTTTACTCAAAGAGTATGACTGCATTGCTAACTTTGTCAGTGATCCTGATGATTTACAGTCAATTGCGCGGATTCAGAAAGCTGGTAAGCCAGTCATTTTGAAATATTCGGGACTGATGGAGATGCAAGGCTTTGTTCTGCCTAGTAGCAAGCTTGCCCTCTTGACCGATCGCGAATTATTCGGACAGCAATTATTAGCCTCACCAACCTTTGTGCATCCCTCACACATAACTTCTGCTAAGTCAGTTAATCCTGACGAGCTAAATGTTGGCGATTATGTGGTGCATCGTAAGTATGGGATTGGCAAGTTTACGCGCTTTGAAACCA
>JANNDZ010000200.1:0-3528 GCA_031378395.1 Pseudanabaena sp. OTE_75_metabat_487_sub | reverse complement strand
GCTGAAATAGAAAATCAGATTCAAAGAATGACATGTTTAGAGGTTAATGGTAAACAATTAGACCTTGGCAAATGGTTTGTCGATATTTTGTACGTACCAACATTAAAATTGGAATGATTTTTTGTCTGGAAGTCCCTAAGTTGGTCACTTGTATCAGGGGGAACTCTAGAGAATAGACCACGTTACAACAATTCAGTCTGTTTCGATCCATTCCCTTTCCCAGATGCAACATTAGAACAAAAAGAAAAAATTCGACACCTAGGCGAAAGACTCGATCGCCATCGCAAACAAGTACAAGCCCAACATCCCGAAATCACGATAACAGGAATGTATAACCTCCTCGAAAAACTCCGCAAAGGCGAAGAATTTACCGACAAAGACAGAGAATACAACAACAAAGCCCTAGTCTCCACCCTCAAACAAATCCACGACGAACTAGACAACGCCGTTCTAGAAGCCTACGGATGGGAAGATTTAGACCCTCATCCCCTAACCCCTTCTCCCAAGACGGGAGAAGGGGAACAAGAAACTTCTTCGCTCCCCTCTCCCTCAATAGGAGAGGGGCTGGGGGTGAGGGAAAACTCGCTCACCGAAATCATCCTCGATCGCCTAGCCACCCTCAACGCCCAACGCGCCGAAGAAGAACGGAACGGACACATACGCTGGTTGCGTCCCGAATACCAAGCACCCAACGAAGTCCGCACCCAAACCATCATCGAAGGTGTTGGAGAAAGTGAAGAAGTAGCGATCGCCCCTGCCGAAGTCAAAACCTTCCCCAAACAACCCAAAGACCAACTCGCCGCCATTCGCGACCTGCTCCGCACCAGCAACAACCCTTGGACAATCGCCAAAATCGCCGCCCAATTTAAAAACGGTGGCAGAAATAAAAATGCGATCGCTGAAAACCTCGAACGCCTTGAATGGTTCGGCATTTTACTCTGCCATCAAGACGGACAAATCAAATACTGGCAACATCTCGAAACCCAGCAAGCAAGTTGAAAAACGTGCTGTAGCGGTTTTCAGTTGAGTATGTTGCAAAAAATGTAGGGGCAATTCATGAATTGCCCCTACATTTTTTGTATTTTCTGTACAGTAGTCATATGAAAACCGCTATATTCATATAAGCAGCCCTTCCCAGAGTTTTTGATCGCGATTAGTTTCTAAATTTCAAAAACCTAATCAACAAAGTCCCTACCGTAATCACCCCACATAAAATCGTCAAAATCCAATTTTTCGGAGTCCATTCCATAGCACCAAGATAATTAGAACCGATCGCAATCGTATGCACTGATGCAAGTACTAAAGCGGGAACCGAGAGCAAATGCACATAGCGCCAAGATTTGCCCAGTTTATTTACCATCCAATCGGAACTCGTAAGGGCAGCAGGAGTCATCAGTGCGATCGAGATCGCCCCTAGCCAGATTGAGATTTGGTGCTGCGGAATCATGAAGGATAAAGCATCGAAGTTCCATTGGAAAGTATGCTCGATTTTATGGAAAGTATGGGCAAGGGAGAGAACAAATGCACCAACACCGATCGCACGGCGGTAGGTCATTAATGCCGAACAAGACTTAAATATCTGACTGAGAGGACGAGAGGCAAGGGCAAGGATTAGCAAAATCAAACCCCCATGACCTGTGTAATCCACCATATCGCTAGTTCGCAATAGCGTTAAGACACCTATCGTGAGCGTAATCCAGCCACCCATCCTAAATAACTGACTACGGCGATCGCGACTTAATAAACCTGCAAATACACCAATTCCCAACATTGATGGCAAAGTTCCCAATCCAAACGCCAACATCGTTAGCGCACCCTGCGTCATATTACTAGTTTCAGCAGCCTTGATCTGAGCCGTGTAGAGAAACCCACAAGGAATAAAGCCCCATGTGAGACCTAATAAAGCAGGAGTCAATGGATGTGAATGCAGTGATAATTTCATCATTGCATTGCTAAGCCGTTGATGCAGCCCCACTTGAGCCATCGGATTGAGAAAAGGAATATTTGGCAAACCTTCAGGCTTGATCTGCACAATTCCCATCCACACCAAAAGCATACCCGTCAAAATTGCTAGCCAACGCCGCAGATCGCTCTCCAAGCCTGCTAACTGTCCACTCGCCACCAGTACCGAACCGATCGCACCAATAGCAGCCCCTGCGATCGCATAGCTCAAAATCCTGCCAAGGTTTAGCAATGCATGAAAATACAAATGCTGTTGCCAACTTCTAGAATTATTCTTAGAGTTATCTTTGGAGTTGCTTTCTTTGCCTGAAAGCGAGAAAGCCACAGTCAAGGGGCCACACATGCCCACGCAATGACCAAAACTCCCTAAAAACCCTAAAGCAGCAACAAGCAGTAAATCTAGCATTCTTTATTTATAGCGCTTTGTGCTGAATTATTGTTAAAAGTGTTGCTAAGCAACACTTTTAACATCCCAACTTATTTGCCCACATTCGTCGTAAAAGTCAATTCAAACGGCTGAAAATCTTCGCCTTCTCTTGCTGAACCACTTAACTTCAGCTCATATCTACCAACTTGTGGAAATGTCACTTCCATACTCGGCAATCCCAAATAACGCTCAATAATTGCCAAAGGATTAGCAACTACAAATTTGATATTGCGATCGCTTAGCGATCGCACTTCTAGGCGACAATTACATTTTCCATAAGGGATGATCTCGCCGCCGCGTTTTGTAAGCGCGATCCAGATTCTGGATTTTTTGCCAGCAATAGGGCGATCGTTGGGTTCAATATGAATTGTGCCACCAACTTCTTGAGCGGTTCTCACTTCATGGGCGATCGCTGCGACATTATTGGTCATCATCACAAGGGCGACAACAGATAGTAAGCCCGCGACTTTAGTGGAACATTTCATGGTTTTAGCCTTTAGCCCAGTCTTTGCTTGCTTGATCAAGCACGTAGTTAGCAACTAAATTAATTTCATCAGCACTGAGTTTCTTGCCAAAAGCAGGCATGGCTCCTTTGCCTTTGGTAACCTGGAGCGTGATAGCTTCAACGGTATTCTTGCCATACTTCTCCAATGCGTCTAACTTCAAAGTCTTAGCGGCAATAACGTTGTTGCGACCACCTGCATGGCATTGAGCACAGTTATTGTTAAAGATTTTTGCGCCTGCGGAGACTTCAGCAAAAGCTGGCTGCCCGAAAGCAAGACTCACCAACATGGTTAAGGCGATCGCGAGAATCGAAAAAATGCGTTTCATAGTTATGTATTCCTTAAATATTCACGAAAAATAAGGGCAAAGCTATAGCTGATGCCCTACGCGGCTTAGCCGCAAAGTCGAGTTGAATTTTAGTCTGAATATATGATGACGGTATTTGCTCTGGCAGTCAAAAGACAGCCTGTCTAACAAGAAATTTCAAATCCCATAGCAAAAAAACAGCTAGCTAGTACAAACCAAAACCCAAGAAGCGAGTTGCGGCGCAAGCCGCAACTCATCTTCTATTTTTATGTCCTAAGGAGCAAAAATTTAATAAAACCAAAAAACGTTTCGGCGGGCTTCGCCCGCCG
>JANNDZ010000188.1:0-2512 GCA_031378395.1 Pseudanabaena sp. OTE_75_metabat_487_sub | reverse complement strand
TTGGTTTTATATGCACATGTTATTTAATTTTCATTCCTAAGTACTTCAGTACAATTAAATACAAAATCGAAAAAGCTGAACTGCTTACTAAGAGGGAAGTTCAGCTTTTAGGTGTGTTTTTAAATTGTGTCGAGGTACTCATGGAGATCATGATCGCCCTTAATATAAATTGACATTCATCTGATGTTTCTACATTCATATATCACTCTATTTATAGATGACGATCCCCTTTCGTCAACCTAGTGTGGATTATCGATAGATTAAAAAATGTAGAATTCAAGTATTAAACATGATCCATCAACTAGCAGTTCGCTTAGGTGTGTCGTGTGTGCTGCTCGCAACATTGCCTCTCGCTACAGACGAAATAGTCAAGTATGTTCAAGCTCCGCATATCTTTTCAGGAATTGGGGCGATCGCCTCATGTGTTGGAGCCTGTGTACCAGTTTTAACCCTATTCCGCAATTCCGACTCATAATCACAAAAAAGCGCGCGAAGCACGCTTTTTTGTGATTATGCCCATCGACCAATCACAATTCTTACAGTCCCATCTTCTAATATTTCTTGCTGCTCGATCGCAAATCCCTGTTGAGTGGCACTCTCTAGAACCGTTCTAGCCGCATATTGCTGATTAAGTTCTCCCAGAAATTCCTCGACATTCATCGCTAAGCCCCACATGTCAGCAATGAGTTCATAGCGATCGCCTACTTTCCGAAAGCCAATGTCATAGGCATTAGGCATGGGGATTACATAATTGGCTGTAGTAGTATCGCCAAGGTATCCGCGCACTAAAGTGTTTTGTTTGACAGGATAGCCCAGCGATTGCAACGCTTGCTCTAGCAAGTCACCATTTTTTATTTCGATGGCGATCGTCGTGAAGTGAGACATAAAATTTCAGAATAGAGAGCGTCTGCTATTTTCTCTATTCTAAGTTAATTGCGAACTTTCGTAATTCTTGAAGTAATTGTTCATCATTTGATGCAGTCCTTGCCCCAGACTCGGCAGCCCATTGCTTGAGAGATTCGATCTGTTGTGAGGCGATCGCGGCTAATGGCACTGTCTCCTCGATCGCACTAATGATATCTTCGGTGGTGAAATCTTCGCGGTTGCCACTGCTACCTCGACCAAAGGCGCGATGGATGCCATCGATGATGACCTGCTCTATTTCAGCGCCGCTAAAATTTTTGGTGTGTCGGGCTAATAAAAACAGATCAAATTCACGCAATCGGCTAGGACGTAATTTTTGTAAATGCACCTTAAAAATTTCTTGGCGTTCAGACTCAGTGGGTAAATTCAAAAAGAAAATCTCATCAAATCTACCTTTTCGCAAAAGTTCGGCTGGCAAAATCCTCACATTATTAGCTGTGGCAACAATAAAAACAGGAGCTGTTTTTTCCTGCATCCATGTGATTAACGTCCCAAATACGCGCCGACTTGCACCAGAGTCACCATCGACGGAAATATTCGCATTACCAAAAGCTTTATCAATCTCATCGATCCACAAGACGCAGGGCGCAGTTGCTTCTGCAAGTTGAATCATCTGCCGCATTCGACTCTCGCTCTCCCCCACAAAACTTCCAAATAGCCGCCCAATATCGAGACGCAATAATGGTAATCGCCATTCATTTGCGATCGTCTTCGCTGATAGCGACTTACCCGTGCCTTGAATGCCAACCAATAAAACACCTTTTGGCGTGGGGATACCGTAACGCTTCGCCTCTTCCGTAAATGCATCTCGACGAATTCGCACCCATTGTTTGAGATTATCCAAACCACCAACATTTTTGAGCGATTCATTACCTGTAAAAAATTCTAAGATGCCTGTTTGTCTGATTGCTTGCTGCTTTTCAGCTAGTACCGCATCTATATCCGAATCATTTACTTGCTCTTTTTCAGCGATCGCTTTAGCTAAAACTCTTTGAATCCTTGTACGGCTTAACCCCTGACAAGCCTTGACCAATTGCTCCCAAGCTAAGTTTGACAAGTTGAGTTTATTGGACGAAATCTTTTGTTTGATTAAATACTCGATTTCCGCGATCGCAGGCAGAGGAAAATCGATCGCTGTAATTTCTTCGGTTAATTCAGGTGGAATTTCCAGTACATGGCTAGTCAGAGCAATCGTACGGCGATCAAGTTTGAGATCGCGGGCAAGATTTTTTAGCTCACGAATAATTGGAATATGGCGATCGTGGTGGGGATATTTCAGGATTGGATGCAAATCCCGTAATACATACAAAACGTTATCACCATCCTTAGTTGCCTTATCCCGTTGAGCTATCCTCGACAAAGCCGCCATAACAGATCCTTTATCGGCGTTATTGTCGCTCCATCCTCTTGCTATATCCCAAAACAAGATCCTGCGACTAGGACTAGATTGCAGTGCCACTTCCGTCAAAATTTCTTCAACAGGTTCTTCTTCGGCGGTGACTATATAGATGAGTGGATATTTAGCTCGCATTAATAGATCAAACTGATCTATCAGAGCTTTGTAAACTCTGCTTTTATTGGACGAAAG
>JANNDZ010000187.1:0-10770 GCA_031378395.1 Pseudanabaena sp. OTE_75_metabat_487_sub | reverse complement strand
GGTGGTGATTTGCACCACCTCTTATCTTTGGAGTTTTGAGCTGCCCTGTACATGATGACAACTCTAAAGTTGGATTTGGTTGCTATAGTATCGATATACTTCGATTATTTGATAGTTTGTTAAGCAATCGGGTTAAGCAATCGACAAGTAGATTTTAGTAACGACACCATGCTAGAGACGGTAACTGAAGCAGATCAACCAAAGGATTTGTCTAATACACAAGCCATTGAGGACGTAAATGAGGCTGCGATCGCTGTTGTCGATCCTCCAATTATTGACGAAGATCTAGAAGTAATTGAAGATGTCGAGATGTCTTTATTTGATCACCTCGAAGAGCTGCGATCGCGAATTTTCTATGCCTTAATTGCCATATTTGTAGGAATAGTTGGCTGTTTTGCTTTTGTCAATAAGATTGTGGCTTTATTGGAAGTTCCTGCCCAAGGAGTCAAATTTTTGCAACTTGCCCCTGGTGAATACTTTTTTGTGTCGATCAAGGTTGCTGGCTATAGTGGCTTATTGGTGGCAAGCCCTGCCATCTTGTACCAGATTGTGCGATTCATTCTGCCAGGGCTCACCCGCAAAGAAAAACGATCAATCGCGCCGATTGTGTTTGGCTCTAGCATTTTATTTGTCCTCGGCATTGTCTTTGCTTACGAGTTACTGATCCCTGCCGCCCTCAATTTCTTTATTAGCTATGGCGGCGATGTGGTTGAGCAGTTTTGGTCAATTGATCGCTATTTTGAATTTGTACTATTGCTGCTATTTAGCACAGGCTTAGCCTTCCAAATCCCTGTGATTCAAGCCTTGTTAGCGATGACAGGCATTGTCAACTCTGCCCGAATGCTTGCTGGTTGGCGTTACGTGGTACTTGGTGCGGTTATCCTCGGCGCAGTGTTAACTCCATCTACTGATCCTATGACGCAAAGTCTGCTAGCTGGTGCAGTGGCTCTTTTGTACTTTGGCGGCATTTTCTTGGTCAAGGCTATGGGCAAATAAACAATAATTTATACTGCCTGCTGCTCAGACAGTATAAGTTTTGGGATTTTATATTAAAAAAATGGAAAATCAAAACGTTTTGATCTACGACACAACCCTTCGCGATGGCACACAGCGCGAAGGGTTGTCGCTGTCAGTGGAAGATAAGGTGCGCATAGCCGTTCGCCTTGATCGGATGGGAGTTGCCTTTATCGAAGGTGGTTGGGCTGGTGCAAATCCTAAGGATGGTGAATTTTTTCGACGAATGCAAGAATATCGCCTTAGTAGTGCCGAACTAGTGGTCTTCTGTTCGACTAGACGCGCAGGGATCAAAGCTCAGGATGATCCGATGCTAGTGCCAATTATCGCTGCTGAGACTAAATGGATCACTATTTTTGGTAAATCATGGGATCTTCATGTCATTGAAGGATTACGTACAACCCTTGAAGAAAATCTTGCCATGATCAGCGATACGATCGCCTATTTAAAAAGTTGCGATCGCCGCCTGATCTATGATGCTGAGCATTGGTTTGATGGCTACAAAAACAATCCTGAATACGCATTACAAACCTTAAAAGCGGCTCTTGATGCTGGAGCTGAGTGGTTTGTCCTCTGCGACACCAATGGCGGCACTATGCCCGATGAAGTGTCAAAAATTACAGATGTTGTGAATGACTCGTTGCGTCAATGGGGAAGTAACCCGCAAATTGGCATTCATACTCATAACGATGCGGGCTTGGCTGTCGCTAATGCGATCGCTGCTGTTCAACATGGCGCAACGATGGTACAAGGCACGATTAATGGCTATGGTGAACGCTGCGGCAATGCCAATCTCTGCACAGTGATTCCTAATTTGCAACTAAAAATGGGTTATGACTGTATCGCCTCCGAGAAGCTATCCCAACTCACCGAAGTCTCTCGCCAAGTTAGCGAAATTGTTAATCTTGCGCCTGATGACCATGCGCCTTTTGTGGGTGCTTCGGCTTTTGCCCATAAGGGCGGCATCCATGTCAGTGCCGTACAGCGCAATCCCCTCACCTACGAGCATATTTCCCCTGAAAGTATCGGCAACAATCGGCGCATCGTGATCTCTGAACAGGCAGGTATCAGCAATGTGATCTCCAAAGTCGAAACCTTTGGCATTTGTCTTCGCAAAGAAGATCCCGCCTGTCGCCAAATCTTGCAAATGACAAAAGATCTTGAACAACTTGGCTACCAATTTGAGTCAGCGGAAGCAAGTTTTGAATTATTAGTCCGCGAAGCATTAGGCGATCGCCCTAAATTTTTTACAATTAGCAGTTTTCATGTTTACTGTGCTAATGACGAGACCCACAACAATGGATTGGTCAATTCCCAAGCTACAGTTAAAGTAATAGTAAAAGATGAAGAGCATCTTACTGCCGCTGAAGGTAATGGGCCAGTTGCTGCTCTTGATATCGCGCTTCGTAAAGCTCTGGTTAGCTTTTATCCTGAAATTGCTAATTTCTATCTTACCGACTATAAAGTGCGCATTCTTAATAGTGATTCTGGCACTAATGCAACTACTAGAGTATTAATCGAATTCAGTAATGGGAAAAGGCGTTGGTCAACGGCTGGAGTGTCAAACAATATAATAGATGCTTCTTGTAAAGCTCTTGTAGAAGGTTTAGAGTATGGACTTCTATCTACTGTACGATGTACAAAATCTTGAAATCTTGTTTTTCTCTTAGGAACTATTTAAGGATTGACGTTACGTGGAAAGAATTCCTGCAATGGTATGGGTTGGGGTCTGGCACAGGTGCACAGCCCCTAAAATAACCTTTAAATTTTGGGGTGCAATCCCCTCGTGGCTGCCCTGCTTTACCAGTAAGAGATTCATCATTTGCGTTCCACGTAACATCAGTTAAGGATCAAAAATTTAATAAAGGCAGGTAAAAACTGATGTCAAATTCAATTAGTTACGAAAAAAGACCTGATCTTCATTCGGTACAAATGAATAATGGCCTGACTTCAGTCTTCATCTCTGTCATCGCGATCGCAGCTTCAATTCTTTCTAAAAACGATCTGCAACGAAAAATGGCTGTATGGTTTGCATCTCATGATCAAGGTATTTTTGGTCTAGGTTTAGTTGGATTTGACGTGAGTGAACTACCTTGGACTCAAGATAACTTTGATGAGCAGAAGCATTTTATTCTGCAAATTATTGATTCAACAAAAGGTCAGATGGGTTGGGAGATCCTTGATTATGAGCCGCATAAAGAATGGATTTTTACATCTCTAGAAAACTTTCGCATTCTCATCGAAGCATTTGAGATTCAGGATCGATGCAATCAAATCTCTGAAATATGGGGTTATGTAAGCGAGCCTAAGCTGTTTATTCTATGCCCCAAGCATAAAGTATATAAACATGATGGAGGCTGTATTCTATGTAATGACTGATTTTGGTATTTCCAGCACCAAATGCGCTGGAAATACCAAAATCTTCTTCCAGAGGTTAATACAAGGTGCGAAACTTTATGAACAAAGTTAAGTCAGATTATTTATTCAAAATATAATTATGTTTAAATCTTACTTGGCTTTTAGCATTGCCATAATCATGGCAACATTTGCAACGATCATTAGCATATGGACACATCAAGGAGCAACCATCAGTAGCGAATATCATAACTACTTTGTATTAGGGCTAATCATTGCCCCGATCGCACTTTTTTTGCTATCAAATGGAAAGCTTTGGCAAGACATTGGATTCTCGTGGTTAGCGATCGGGCTGATTTTGTTGGGAGCTCAAGGATATTGGAGCTATCGCGACCGACCTTGGTTTGCTCCTCCCCGCACAAATTGCGATGGCGAATGTTATGGCTGGTTTTCCTTTGAAAACGAACTGATGCACAAAGAGCTATTGCTAGTCGGAGCGAGCGCTATGGCGATCGGCATCTTGCTCAAAGTTATCCGCGATAAACTATTGAAGAAGGTAGAATAATTGTTAAGTGAGGGCAATCTCGTTTTGATTTGGATGAGTGAGTGGCGATCATGAAAGCCACTATACCTGTTTGGGAATGACTAGATCATGATCAAGCAAACTTTCATTGCTATAGAATGTAAGCTGATCTAAATCCCTAGATTAAAAAGTGCGTTTTAGGAGCGACTTGGGCAATGTCTGCAAGTAATACGAAGTTCGCGACAAGTTGGCAAAATAATTTAAAGACAAATTTCTGGAATTGGCGGACGATCGCCCAATTAGTTTTTCTAGCGATCGTGATTACTTGCAGCATTTTGGCATGGAATACACTCGCTCGAAATATGCGAAATTCAGGGCTAGCGATTAGTTTTGACTTTCTCGGCGATCCCGCTTCCTTTGACATTGCCGATTCGCCCTTTCCCTATAAGGCTTCGGATAGTTATACAGTTGCTTTGCAGGTCGGATTGCTGAATTCTCTGAAGGCGATCGCTGTCAGCATTATTTCTGCCACAGTCGTCGGCGTAACGGTTGGAGTTTCGCGGTTATCGAATAATTGGCTAGTCAAACAACTTGCAAGGGTTTATGTGGAGATCCTCCGCAATACGCCGCTACTATTACAACTATTTTTCTGGTACTCAGCGATCTTTTTGACACTTCCATCCGCTAGCGATCGCATATCGTTGGGATTTGCTACTCTTGCTAAAGATGGCATCACGATCGCTGCCTTAAAAATGACTTTGAGTTCAGAGTTTTGCGCTTTAGTCTTAGGCTTAACCATGTTCTCTAGTGCCTTCATTGCTGAAATTGTGCGTGGGGGGATTCTATCGGTTCCTAGAGGCCAAACGGAAGCTGCTAAAGCTTTGGGACTGAGTAACTTCCAAACAATGCGAAAAATTGTTTTGCCTCAAGCATTGCGCGTCATCATTCCATCACTGACTAGTCAATATGTGAACATTGCTAAAAATTCCAGTCTGGCGATCGCGATCGGTTATACCGATATTTATCGAATAGCATCGACGACAATTAATCAAACGGGAAGACCTGTAAATGTGATTTTGATTATCATGGGAGTATATCTCGCCATGAGTTTGACCATTTCCGCAAGTATGAATTTACTAAACCGCCAGTTCCAAATTGTTGAGCGCTAATCTAATAAATGTCAGCCATTGTGGTTAGGGACAATTCATGAATTGCCCCTAACCACAAATCAAATAGAATTTCAATATGAATAATCAAAATATTTTAGTTTGGTTCCGTAATGACTTGCGATCGCATGATTGCGAAACTTTGTATCAGGCTTCTCAAGATGCTCAGAGGACGGGCGCAAAGATATTTCCTGTGTATTGTTTTGATCATGCCCATTTTGATGAGACATCCTTTGGCCTTGAAAAAACAGGCGCATTTCGCGCCAAATTCCTGATCGAGAGTGTCACAAATTTACGAGAAAGCTTGCGATCGCTTAATTCTGATTTGATTGTTCGCATCGGTCATCCTGATCAGGTTTTGGCTGAATTAGTGCAGCAACTAGAAATTGGCACGATCTACTATCATGCAGAAGTCACCACTGAAGAAAAAAACGTAGAAAATAAACTAGGTTCTTTTCTCAAAGAGCAGAACGTTAGTTTCAAGAGCTTTTGGGGAAGTACATTAATTCATCTCGATGACTTGCCCTTTGAAGGGATTACCAATCTTCCTGAACTCTTCACGCAATTTCGTAAGCAAGTTGAAGCTAATCTTACAGTTCGTGAAGTTTTCTCCACTCCTGACCGCCTTCCTTCCCTGCCCGAAGGTATTGATATCGGTGAAATCCCTAACTTAGCAAGGCTCGGAATTAAAGAACCCGCAATATGCGATCGCGCTGTATTGCAATTTCAAGGCGGTGAGACTAAAGCGCTGCAAAGACTAGAGCATTACTTTTGGGATAGCGATCGCTTACAAGTTTATAAGCAAACTCGGAATGGAATGCTCTATGCTGATGATTCTTCTAAGTTCTCCCCTTGGTTAGCATTAGGTTGTATTAGTCCACGCTATATATATGCTCAAGTCAAAAAATATGAATGCGATCGGCTAGCCAATGACTCAACCTACTGGCTAATTTTTGAACTGCTCTGGCGCGATTATTTTCGTTTTGTGGCGGCAAAACATGGAGATAGGTTATTCTATCGTTCTGGTCTACGCGGAACAGATATACCTTGGAAGCAGGATTGGAAACGCTTTGAGCTATGGCAAACAGGCAATACGGGCTTCCCTTTAGTTGACGCAAATATGCGCGAACTCGCGGCTACAGGCTTTATGTCCAATCGTGGTCGCCAAAATGTAGCAAGTTTTCTCACTAAAAATCTTGGTATCGATTGGCGAATGGGTGCTGAATGGTTTGAATCACTACTCATCGACTACGATCCTTGTAGTAATTGGGGTAATTGGAACTATACCGCAGGGATTGGTAATGATGCTAGAGGGTTCAGATTCTTTAATATCAATAAGCAAGCTCAGAACTACGATCCTCAAGGGGAATATGTCAAGCATTGGCTCCCAGAGCTTACAGACCTTCCTGCCAGTAAAATCCATCAACCTTGGCAGCTTTTAGCAGTAGAGCAGAAGCGTTTTAATGTTCGTCTTGGTGTTGACTATCCCTCTCCTGTTGTCGATTTGTTTGCCTCGGCAAAAGCAAATGAAGAAATTTATGATAATTCTGTCTATGGATTATAGGTTTGGAATTGATATCTCAACTCTTCCATATTTTTATTGAGCGATTGATTCTAAATCCTCAAAATGGCAATGCCTTTTGTAGATCCAGTCAATCTAAATTTTTAGAATAAACCTTTGCGATCGCCTCAACGAGTAGTTAAACACAATTAAATATAAAATCCTAAAGCCTGTACTGTCCGCTACACATGCAGTACGGGCTTTAAATCTGAGCTTTCAATTATACTGAGGTACTTAATCTCCATATTTCAAGCCCAATATAGACTTATAATGTTTATATTATTTCAGGCGATTTTATGGTTTACATCAGGATTATCTCTCAGCAATCATGAATCAATCTATGCTTGAAAACGAAATCCCTGAAATAAATAATTCTGAAAAACTAAGATTAACAAGCCGTCAGCGTCGAATTTTAGAAGTAGTCAACCAAAGTAAACCCTTAAATGAGTTGGCTTATGAGCTTGGGACTAGTCGCGATGCAGCTAAGCTTTTAGAAGATATTGCCGTCAGGCTGAACCATCGCCTCAATTTAAATCACCAACCAGAAAAACAACAAGATCAGCAGCAACCTAAACAGCTACAAACAAAAAAAGCCCATAATTCTATTGATAATGAACTTTTAACTCCCCGTCAATGTGAAGTCTTGCGCTTAGTAGCGAATGGATTAACAACCAAAGAAATTGCAAAATCTTTATTTATAAGTGTTAAAACGGTTGAGACTCATCGTGGTCAGGTAATGCAGCGGCTAAACATTCACGATCTGGCTGGGCTAATTCGTTATGCCCTACGGGTGGGGTTGATCAGTTTAGATGATTAGAGATGAAAGGTGACGTTTTTATTTCTAGAAGCAAGCCCTGTGATGGCGAAAGTCTAGGGCTAGCACGGGGGCACAGCCCCCTACAGAATCCAGATATTTGAGTAGAGGCAATCCCCCCGTGGTTGCCCTACCTCGCTAGAAGTAAGATATTTATCTTCAGCGTTCTACGTAACATCAGCAAATTAAAGATCAGGGTATTCCCTGATATACGTCGAGGGGGAATGACGATAGATTAGATACATGGAAAACGGGGGAGGAAAAGATACTTAAAGAGGGGAAAGAGAAAATCTAACACTCTGTATCAATTCTCAAAACTATTTAGACAGAACTCATTTACGGATAGACAAATCTATCCATTTACAAAGGGAAAAAGAGGACAAATATATGCTATCTACTTCACTTCGCCGCGTTTTGGTTGCTTCTGGTCTTGTTATCGCTTCATCTTTCGCAGCAGCTTCTGGTGCTTTTGCTCTTACGGATAGTAATGTCAATCTCACTGGTACAGTTGCTTCCACCCTTGCTATTTCTTCTAGCAATCCCAACACAGCGATCGATCTTGCAGCTTCTCAAACTGATACAACAGTTAAGGCGGCGGATCTTGCTTTCGGTACAAATAATAGTGCAGGTTTAACTGTAGCTTCAAGTGGCACTTTGACCTTAAGTAATGGTCAAGCAACTCCCGTACCATTCACTGTTGGTATCGTTGCAGGTTCTACTGGAACGCCAGTAAGTTATGTTGCGAGTGGTGCGACTGTGTTCACCACCTCGGCTGCGGCTGCCCCCACTACTGCCCATGCCCTTTATATCAAGTATAGTACTGCGGCTTTCCAAGATCCTGGTGCCTATGCAGCTACTGTCACCTTAACAGTTACTGATAACTAATACCTTGTAGATTTTGACTGTAACTGCGGGAGATAAGCCCAAAACCTGCAAAGTTAAGTCAAGCATCAAAATTAGCAATCTATAATCAAGAATAAAAGTCAAGTGTGTACAGAAGGAGATTACGAAGCCTATGTACACACTTGGCCTTTAAGGTAGGAATGAGCAAATGCGGCTTTTACTTTATTCATTAGGACTATTAACCTGTATAGCTTTGATGGGAGTGCAGCCCACCTTTGCCGAATCTTCTATTTCGGTCAACGTGATGCCATCGGCTAGCAACTTACCCCTAGACGGAGAAGGTAGTGCGACAACACATATTGTCAAAGTTTCTACCTTGACATTAGCAACAGATAGCAGCAAGGGTTGCACGGTAACTATTAGCTCTGGCTATCTTACAAAAGCAGGACAAGTAACCCCTGTTGCATATCGAGTAATGACTGTGGCATCAGGAGATAATCAGCCAAGTTCGGGGGATTTTACGGTTGCGTCTGGCAATAACTATACATTTGTGACCAATCAAGCAGGTTCCCAAAACCGAGATCTCTACATTCTCTATACTCCTGCTAATTTTCAAGACCCAGGAACATATAGTGCAAATATTACGATACTGATAGCAGACAACCCTTAATTATCTATAAAGATTAAAATCACTTATAGCTTTCATTTGTGTTCTGTAAGATTAAAACAATGAAATTTACCTTTTCCAGCTTTGGACTGACACTTTTTCTTTTGCTAGCAAGTACTCAACCTAGCTTGGCATTCAAAATCGAACCTATTTCGCGGACTTTTACACCCACAGGCTCCAATGCAACCCAGTCCTATGAACTAACAAGTGATAAATTACAACCAGAAGCTGTCGAAATAACAATCGTCAAGCGAAAGATGGACTTAGATGGGAAGGAAACCTATGAGCCAGCAGATGATGATTTTTTGATCTATCCGCCACAAATTATCCTTAAACCCAAAACAAGCCAAACTGTGCGTGTAACGTGGCTGGGCGATCCAGCGCCACAACAAGAAATTGCTTATCGATTGGTATCCAAACAGGTGCCAATTAATCTAAAAAAAACTGAGATCGGTAAAACTAATCGTACAGCAGGTAAGGTAGAAGTTCTTTTAACTTATATGGGTTCGCTATATGTACGTCCTGCGGATGTTCAGTCCAAGGTGGTTGTCGATAGCGTGATTGTCCAAAATGATAAAAAAGGTAAGCCCGCGATCGCATTAGTGTTAGACAACCAAGGCTCAGCCCGTGCCAGCCTCAGAACCTTTAGCCTCAATCTCTCCAGTGGAGGTAAAACCGTTACTCTAAAACCCGAACAAGTTGAGGCAATTAAATCGCAAACTATTCTTGCTAAAAGTAAGCGACGCTTTGTTTTCTCTTATCCTACTGATTTACCACAGGGCAATGTCACCGCTACATTTGACTACACGCCTTAAGGAATTAGTCCTAAATCATTTGTAGATTTTTGGGTTTGCAAGAGAGTGCCTCAAACGAACCACAATAATTTTTTGCAAGTGTTGCGATGCAACACTTGCAAAAAATTATTGGTTCGGACTTAAGCGCAAAGCGCTGTAGGATGTTTATAGCAAGCATTTTTTAATAATAATGATTAATTTGGTAAGCTTGTAAAGTACTGCAAGATTTTTTGAGATTTAGCGATCGCATTAGAGTTTATGAACGTTGTCAAAAATATTCTCTTCGCGATCGCCAGTCTGGTTTTAATCTTTCCAAAAAGTGCTTTAGCCCAAACAGACTCAATAAAGCAATCTCCTCCAATCCCAGTCAAACCGAATACTGAAACTACCACTAAGATTGAAGCTGATCCGCCCGAAGACGCACTTTTTGAGCAAGTTTTTAAGCGATCGCGTACAACTCAGGGCTTACAAAGACTGATTGTGCCTTGGTCAATTGACAATCAATCTAAAGGACAGATTTTGGTTCTCTTTGTGCCGAGTAGTACATCAGGAATTAAAATTCAATCTAGCCCTCTCTTGACAAGCCTTGCCGAAATTGTCCGCCCAGAGATTCTTGAAAAACTACAAACTTCAATTGATACGGAGAGAAATATCTCCATTGATGCTCTGCGACAAAATGGATTAGAAGCAATTTTTGACGAGCGGCGGCTGGAATTATTTATTCAAATACCTGCGGCGCGGCGCAAGATTAACGTTTATAACCCTCAATCTCAGGATCTCAGTTTAGCCAACGCTATTTTACCGAGTCAATTTAGCGGTTATTTGACCATACGGGGCAGTGAACAATTTGTATCATCAAATTTTACTAGTTTAGAACCATTTCGACGACCACTTAAGGGACTTGCAAGAAATAAATAAATCCAAAAGCACTTTATGGGATATTTAATATATTTGGCATAAAGTGATAAAACTTACAGACACGCTCAAGACACTATTTCAAGAAACAGCAAAACAACTTAAAGGTAGTGAGCAT
>JANNDZ010000181.1:0-1521 GCA_031378395.1 Pseudanabaena sp. OTE_75_metabat_487_sub | reverse complement strand
GCATCGAAACCCGTTGATGAGATTTTTAAGGTGGAACTAAAGGATCTCACCTCATGAATACGGTGCAACGTTCTCCAGAAGAAGAATTGATCAGAGCCGTAGTACGCGGCGATGAGATCGCAGTTCAGGAGTTGCTAGATTTAGGGGTAGATCCCAGCACCACTGGCGGTGTTACAGCTCTTGGCTCTGGTAACACTGCACTCATGTGGGCAGCAAGTGAAGGGTATCTAAATATTTTTAAATTACTGCTCGATCGCGGCGCTGATATCAAGGCAAAAAACTCTGCTGGTTATACAGCTTTAATGTTTGCAGCTGAGGGCGATCGCCGTGATATTGTCTCGGCTTTGCTA
Organism: Pseudanabaena sp. OTE_75_metabat_487_sub; assembly: GCA_031378395.1. Taxonomy (GTDB): domain Bacteria; phylum Cyanobacteriota; class Cyanobacteriia; order Pseudanabaenales; family Pseudanabaenaceae; genus Pseudanabaena. The sequence goes on along the minus strand of JANNDZ010000181.1, from coordinate 1,171 downwards.
GACGATGTGTCATTCGATCCGAGTAGTCTGCGCGATCGCAATAGTTATCAAGAGACTGTCTTAATGGCAATGGCAAGGCAGGGACAGACCGACATTGTGCAGCGCTTAGTCAAAATGGGCGCAGAGATTAATGCCGTTAATAAACTGGGTGATACAGCTTTATATTTAGCAGCCGATCGCGGACATTTATATACTGTGAAAGCTTTGTGTGAGTTGGGTGCTGAAGTGAACACAGCAAATAGCGGCGGCTGGACACCGCTAATGATGGCATCGGCTTTGGGCAATCTAGAGATCATGGAAATCCTGCTGCAATATAAAGCCGACTATTCGCCTAAAAATAATTGGAATGGCTCAGCCCTCAGCGAAGCCAGAAAATCATTGCGAGCCAATCAAGCCGTAAAAATATTAATTCGTGCAGGAGCAACAGAATAATGGATAGCGATCGCCTAGCTCAGTTAGAGTTGTTATTTCGCAGTGGTTCGATTTACGATCGCAAGTTAGCTCTTGACGAGTTGTCACAAGCCCCGTCTGACGAAGTTGTGCCATTTTTGCAAGGACTAACTATTAGTACTGATTTTTTGTGTCGGCGCTTTGCCGTAATGGGTTTAGGCAATCATCTCACCGAACAGTCATTTCAAGTTTTGATTAGCCTGTTAGAGCGAGAGCAAGATGACAATGTGCTTTCCGAGATTGCAAATACACTGTTTGAATTTGGCGATCGCTCCTTACCATTTCTGCAAAATTTATTTGAGCGTAATCAAAACTGGCTCATCCGTCAAACGATTCTGGCGATTTTGATGGAATGCGATCGCCCAGATGTCTTGCTACACAGCATTAATCTAGCGCTACTCGATCCGACTCAAACCGTCAAAGAAACCGCAATTTTAGCTTTGGGCAGTCTACTAAAAAGCAAATATGAATCCGAAGCCTTAGATTTACTGACCGAATTAGCTAGTGCCGAGTTTTGGCGCGATCGTTGGCGAACTGCGACCACCCTCAGCATTTCTACTAATCTTAGAGCAAAGCCCCTACTCGCCAAGCTCCAAAAAGACGAAAACCACTACGTTGTTGCCGCCGCCCTAGAAGCAGGCTTACCTAAATTAAGTAGCTAAGAAATCTATACCTCCCGCTACGTGGGAGGTATAGATTTTTTGAGCCAAAGATTAGCGTT
>JANNDZ010000132.1:0-3265 GCA_031378395.1 Pseudanabaena sp. OTE_75_metabat_487_sub | reverse complement strand
TATATTAAATATCCCATAAAGTGCTTTTGGATTTATTTATTTCTTGCAAGTCCCTTATATTGATCTTGATTGACGGTTAGAGCGAAATGAAAATCTTTGGGGGGAAAGACTGCCAGTGGCGATCGATTGTCTTGCTGATTCGGCACGTTCGCGTGATTTCGTCATCGCACTTGTGCCGCCAAAGGTTTCACGTAGAGTTAAATAATTTTGGATGATAAGAGCTTCATTATCAGTAGAGCTTTGCGCAACTTGAGCAGCAGTCAAACGAGATCGCGCGATCGCATCGGCAACGCAGGGAATCACATGGCTAGGACGGGTGACATGGTGATCGAGCAGGAGCGCCACCGCAAATTCTGAACTCAGGATTTGCGAGAGGGTAAAGCCTTGTAGCGTTTGGGTAGGCGTAAAATAAAATCGATCAAGCCGTGAAATCGCATGTACTACTTGTACTGATTGCACTAGCGCATCCATGCCTGCGATCGCAAACCGTAACGCCCAAAGCGGTTGTCGCATTAAGTTTTTATCGGCAGCGCTAACTAGACGATTGCTATTGAGAGACATCCAACCCGTGATCCCATCTAGAGAAGTTACATCCAAGCCAAACTGACCAAAATAGTATTGAAATTCTGATGGATAGCGCCTTTTTAGATTACTGAGAAATGCTGGCAGCTCACCCTGTTGCTCCGCCGATCCCAAAGTCCACTGGAATATCCCAAAACTTAAGTACTGGCTGTCCCAAGTATTAATCGCATCAAGGCTACCTTCATTTGCTGACGTTACCAGCATTACCTTGATTTCTGAAGGACTCATCTGCACCTGTTGCAATAAACCTAAGCCGTAGGCGATAAAGTCGCGCAGTTTAAAAATACCCAGCCGATACAGTCCTAGATCTTTAGTTTTGGCAAAAGGCTCTTGTTGCCCAGTATTTAATAATTTGGCAATTACATCACTGCCAACAGTGGTAAAGGAAATTGTAATTTTATTGGGCGGATAAACTCCCTGCAATGTATTCCTGACCATGGCGACTTCAGGATTTTGGGCGATCGGTGGAGTTGCCACGGGAATCAGCAGCTTCTGACCGATTTGTAAACTTGCAGGATTGGTAATGTTATTAATGCGAGCAATCTCGCGCCAATCAGCATTTACGCCCAAAAAACGTTTCGCGATCGCAGATAGGGTATCTCCAGCTTTAACAATATATTCCTGCATAGCTGTCTCACAAATCGAACGTCTCAAACTCTAATGGTTTAAACGACATATTACGATCAATTGCTGAAAAAACTTTATTATTTGCCCTGTCAGAATTTAAACAATCAAATACCAACCTTGCTACATCAGCACGATGGATAATCCCCGCAACTGTAGGATCTTCCGTAAGCACCGCGTTTCCTGTGGCAACTTCCGACTTCAAGCCACCAGGACGAATAATCGTGTAGATTAAGCCACTTGCAACCAGATGCTGTTCTGCTTTTTCCTTTTCTTTGAGAATTGCACCTAAAGTTAGCAAAACCTGAGGCGCGATCGCCACCACACTATTGCCACTGCCAATCGAAGAAACCAGAATAAATTTCTTGACTCCCACTTTAACAGCGGCATCAATTAGATTTTTATTGCCCTCACAGTCGGCGCGTTCTCCGCGATCGCTTGGCAAACCACCCATGGTCGTAATTACTACATCAACTGCACTACCGTGTAACGATGATTCAAGATCAGCGTAGTTTAGGGCATCACCAAACATTACCTTTGCACCCAGAGCTTCTAACTCGACAGCATAGGTAGGATTGCGGAGTAATACTTTTAAATTTACGGATGGTGGCTCATTTTCTAGTAATAGCTTGGCTATTTCACGCCCAACTCCACGACTAGACCCAGCTAAAAAAATATTTTGCATAAATTTTTTAGCTATCAATCCCTGCTACATAAGAATTGATAGCTAGAGTTAGATTAAACTTTTGTGCGATCGGTAAAAATTTCATAACCAGTTTCAGTCACCAAAACAGTATGTTCAAACTGAGCCGAAAGTTGATTGTCTACAGTTACGGCTGTCCACTTATCAGACAGAATCCTTACCCGCTTTGAACCAGCATTCAAAATTGGCTCGATCGCTAAAGTCATGCCAGGGCGGAAACGCACATTTGGTAACTGATGGGTACGGAAATTAAATACTGAAGGTTCTTCGTGCAGATTTCGCCCTACTCCATGACCAGTAAAATCTTCAACGATCGAAAAACCATTTGCCTTAACATGATCCTCAATTGCCCCAGCCAAATCGAGCATACAATTACCTGGTTTCACCTGTTCAATCCCCTTAAACAGAGCTTCTTCCGCTACACGCATTAACTTAGCTGCCTTCTCGCTGACATTACCAATTGCCACCGTAATGCAAGAATCGCCATGAAAACCATTTTTAAAAGCGCCAGTATCAACTTTGACGAGATCGCCGAGCTTAATCACTTTTCTCGCATTGGGTATGCCATGTACGACTTCGTTATTAATGCTAGTGCAAAGACTTGCAGGAAAGCCGCAATAACCCTTAAAGCTAGGGACTGCGCCCATCTCCCGAATCCGCTTTTCCGCATGAGCATCAAGATCCATTGTAGTCATCCCAGGAGCAATGATCTCTGAAATTTCCTTGAGTACTGTCGCCACAATGCGAGATGATTCACGCATATAGTCCAACTCGCGTTGAGACTTAATTTCAATACCTTTGGTTTGCTTAGGAGTTGATTGCTTTGCAGGCTTTTTGCTTTCTGCGCTCGGTTTAGATCGCAGGGCACTGAGAATATTCATTAATTATTTGAGGATAGTATTTACAAGGGCTAATATATTTTTAGCCTATTAAGTAACAGGATTGGTTATTTTTAGGTCAAATAGCAGAATTTGAATAGCAAAAAGCTCCTCATCAAACCTGATCTCCAACTACAGCACTTTTCGAGGTTCAACTATGACGCAATCTGGGATGCCTCCCGTACCGCCGCCTTCCTCTGGTAGCGGTGTGCCACAGCCACGTACAACCCCCGCCGCACCCGCCCAGCAGCGTGTCGCTCCTCCTAGCAATCCTCAAGCTCCTCCAAATCCACAACAAGTCCAAGCTGCACAACAAGCTCGGGCCGCGCTTACTCCAGCACAACAGCAACAAGCAATAGCTGCACAGCAAGCTCGGGCGGCGGCGGCGGCTCGTCAAGCTCAAATGTCAATTCCGACAGATACGCAAGTCACTAGTGTGCCACCGCCCCCAAATCCACGTCCGCCAATTCGTCCAGGT
>JANNDZ010000093.1:0-3824 GCA_031378395.1 Pseudanabaena sp. OTE_75_metabat_487_sub | reverse complement strand
CGGCGGGCTACGCCCGCCGCAACATTTTTGGGTTTTATATAGATCATTTTCTCCTTGGAGTTCCTTTAGATCTCACAAAATGGCTTGATTTGTACAAATCACAATCAAAAAATAAGAGCCAGCGCTAAGCACTGACTCTTATTTTTTGGTTTGACTATCTAAATCACTAGCGTTCATCAAAAAACACATTGCGACCTAATTTGGAGCAATTAACCCATTTGACGACGAAGAGCTTCTAGCTCAGCATCGATCGCAGCGCCGACAGTTGGCTTAGCAGCATCTGATGGAGGCAAAGCGCCCTGAGATGCGGGGCTACCAGTCATCATTTTTGCTTTGAGTGCTGCTAATTCATCATCAACCCCACTACCCGCTTCTAGCTGAGCAAACTGAGACTCCAGATTATCCATCCCAAGTTCGGCACTGGCTCCAGCCCTTGCTTCAGCCATGAGGACACGCTCCTCCATCCGCTCAAAAGTAGCAGCAGCGGAGTTGGTATTAACCTTGCCCAGCATATTGTTAAGGTTCTCTTGAGCCTTAGCAGACTGCATCCGAGCTTTGAGCATCTCTTTCTTGGTTTTTGCCTCAGAAATCTTGCCTTCGATCGCAATTAGATTTTTCTTGAGTAGATCTACTTGCCCCGACTGCTGATCTAAACCAGTTTTTAAAGTTGCTGCTGAATCAGCATGGGTTTTCTTACGACTAAGTGCTTCTCTTGCTAGGTTTTCATCTCCTTTTTGGAGAGCTAGCATTGCCCGTTTTTCCCACTCTTGTGACTGAGAAGCACTTTGATTATATTGTTGCTCTTGGCGCTTCAGGGCAGCCATTGACTGAGCGACAGCTTGGCGCAATTGCACCAAATCTTCTTGCATATCAATGATTGATTGCTCCAGAATCTTTTCTGGATCTTCAGCCGCCGTAACCATTGCATTTACATTGGACTTGACCACCATACCAATGCGATCGAGTAATCCCATAATCCTGTCCTTTGCGTTAGGGAGTAAATTGTTTACATACTATCATGAACACCATAAAAGTATAGGTGAAGCAGAGCTTCACCTATACTTTTTAGTCTATATAGCAGCTCCGGGATTTGAACCCGGGACCTACGGATTATGAGACCGTCGCTCTAACCACCTGAGCCAAGCTGCCGTGCGTTTCTTAATATAGCATAACTGACGTAAATATTTTGCAATATTAGCTTGTAATCAGCAATTCTCATTTTTGAAATCGGTTTTGATGAAAGTCTGCCCACGGCGGAGTTTCATCAAAACCGATTTTAGATTTTTCACACTCTGCCATAACACATAGTACCTTCATGATGAAACTCAATACACCAACCAGCGACTGGATCAAAGATCCATGTATCCCAATCTTCAGCCACAATTTCTTCTAGAAAAAGCTTGACCAACTCCAACGGCATTTCTAGAATTGGATGAGCAGCCGAGAACCAGACTAGATTTACAATAGGGTTTCCAAGATGCTGGTTTTGGCAAAGTTCATAAAAAGCAGAAGTAGCTTGATCCTGCCAACTCTCGCAAATACACCCATACACTTTTTGCCAATCGATCTGTCCATACTGCCAAGGAAATGATTGACTCAGCCACTGCACAAGGTGATTGGATACGTCATTATTTGGTAAAAATATTTTGCAAAGCTCTAAGGGAATACCCAAGACAATCAGCAATTGCTGAGCTTCTTTATAATTGCGATCGCTGTCGAAATTCAGCTAATTTTTGTGCCAGTTTAGCCTTTCGTTCTGATGAATTAAGCATCTGCTTCATCACTACTCGGTAATGTTGCCTCTTAAAGCCTTAATCTCTCCGCGCTTAGTTTTATTATCGATCCGTCGGTTTTGAGCACTCCGTGATGGTTTTGTTGGTTTACGTTTAGTTGGTACGATCGCCACACTTTGGATTAACAACTGAAGACGTTTTAGAGCATCTTCTTTATTTTGTTCTTGAGTGCGATGCTGTTGTGCCTTAATGATCAAAATGCCATCTTTGGTAATGCGTCGGTCACTTAAGCTGAGTAAGCGTTCTTTGTAGATAGGTGACAGGGAAGAGGCATTAATATCAAAACGTAGATGAATCGCTGTGGAAACTTTATTAACGTTTTGACCACCTGCACCTTGCGATCGGATGGCAGTAATACTAATTTCGTCGATCGCAATAGACTTATGTTTGGAGATTTGGAGCATGAAATTATCTAAAGCGAATCGATCTGTCTACTGTGTCTATTTTATAGTGAAAGAACAAAAGGGAAGTTAGATCAAAGCGCCGACTTTTATTTTTTAGTTAAATCAACAAAATAATAATTCTTCTCCAGCGCGATCGCTATGATCTATCTGCTCAACCGCACCATAAGCTGCCTGAATATTTGCAGGAGTCAATACTTGGCGAGGTGTACCACTTGCCACTAAATGACGATTAAGTAGTAATAACTGATCATAACGATCAAGACTATCACCCCATTCATGGCAGCTAATCAGTAAAGTCTTGCCCTCCTGCTTTAGCTCATTAAAGATATTCCACATTAGCGCCTCAGTCTTTTTATCCACTGCGGTCATTGGCTCATCCAGAAACAAAATATCCGCCTGTTGCGCTAAAGCTCTTGCTAAAAATACACGCTGCTGTTGACCGCCTGACAGCTGTTTAATAGGGCGATCGCACAAGTCGTAAAGTTCAACACGCTCCAATACTTCACGCACAATCTCCTTGGATTGACGGCTAATTTTTCCGAACCAGCCACTATGCAAAGTGCGCGACATCATCACCACATTCCAGACAGTCACAGGATAGTCCCAATCAATCTGCGATCGCTGGGGAAGATAGGCAATTTTTTGGCGTTGCTGCTTAAGTGGTCTTTCTTGATAAAAAACCTGTCCTCTCTGGGAAGGGATCAGATCGAGCATCGACTTGAGTAATGTGCTTTTACCTGCTCCATTGGGACCAATCAATCCCACTAATGATGAAGATTTGAGGCTAAAAGAAATGTCTAGCAAAGCTGAAGCTTCGCGATAGTTAACGGAAAGGTTTTGCACTTCAAGCATAGATGCTGATGCTCAAACAATGATAATCGTTTTCAAAACTATACCTATAATTTAGCACTCTGACAACAAAAAAAGGAAGCGTGCTAATCACCCTTCCCTTTTTAAAGACTCTATACATGTACTCAAAGGCGTATTGACACTTTCAAAAATTGAAATTTAAACGCAGTCACATTTTTGAATTTACTGAATTATCAAGACGGCGTTGCCATTGTGGGTAGTCCTAAACAAGTAAGGATGTCTAAAACAAGGACTGTACAAGTGTTATAGGCATATAGATAGAAGTTGGATGCCTTGAGTATACGGGCTGCTTTTCGCTGAAAAGCTCATTGACTTGAGCTACAACGGCGTTTCAGCGCCTCTAGACTTAGAGGACTTCCACCCTTTTCTTGAAGAGTTGAGCCATAGATTCGTTTCTGGCTGGACTTTTCAGCTATCCTTACATCTTTAGGACTACCCCATTGTGATATGGCTGTCGCCAAGTGTAATAGTAAAACCGAAGAAATAGCTGGCGGCGCGGAGCGCCGCCAGCTATTTCTTCGGTTTTGATTAGCCAATGTAGTTATGACTGATACTATTCAGCATTTTGAGTGGCTTTTACAGCATAATAACCAAGCAAAGTTGCAACTGTGAACCCTGCAAAGAAAAGTGAATTGGTCGAGGTGCGCGAGCGACTGGCGATGCTGGCTCGACTGGTTCGGGAATGAGCGCAAGGGGACTGTCACAAAGTGCGTAATTTTCACAGATGGATCAGCACGGTTGCCGCACTGCTGCTGAT
>JANNDZ010000673.1:0-2557 GCA_031378395.1 Pseudanabaena sp. OTE_75_metabat_487_sub | reverse complement strand
CTTCGTGACTACGCTCATTTAATTTTTTCTCCAATCAAAAATGTGAATAAAAACGATTGATGTGATGCCATACCATGCAGGAATTCCTTTGTTTCCACTATGTCCTAGGGACAATCGCAAAAAATTTGGGGTTTGTCTGACATGGAAGGTTTCTTTGTCAAAGCAATGATTACCAAAACATTTTGAAGCATTGCGTTGTCTACAAGCTTTTCTTCATCACACTTCTTAACAATTATTATGTTAACACCAGACTAGAACTGTTAGATCAATTAGGCTGGAAGTAAAGCTGCGCCAAGAGTTGCGACCCCTCCGAGGATCATCAGCCCTGCTGGCATAAATTTTTTGGTTTTGATCAGACGCACGATGAAGACGATTACTAACAGGGCTGCGATCGCCATACCAACGATTTTGCCCCATTCTTGATTTTGCGCAGCGGCGGCTCCTGCAATGAGTAGTCCTACACCACTAATGCTGCCAGAGATGATGGATGCCTTGCTTTGACTTTTGGCAAAGCCAATGATGCCGCCAATAATCGCTACGACTCCATAGACGATCAAGGCAATTGTACTTGGGGAAAATTTCATGGTTGCATGGAGTTTTAAAAACTAGGAAAAAAAATACTATCCACACATGCTAGCGAACTGTATTTCTAGGCGATCGCTAACTCCAAAGTTTAGTTACACAAGTTTACAAATAATCAAAGAGGTCACTTAAAGCTTGACCTCTTTGTTTATTTGTAAAAAGAAAGACGGCGCAAAGCGCCGCCTTTCTTTTAATGACGCTGCGGGAGAGCAAAACTTAGAGCAGAAATAAATTGGTCATAACGGATGCGATGCGATTGAGATAGGGGGCAGGGTCAAGCGCAACCCACCCATCACCTGACGAAACCATGATCTCAAAATGCAAATGTGGCCCAGTTGAGCGCCCTGTTGAGCCAACAATGCCCAGTTGCTGACCTTGAGCTACATTCTGCCCTTGATAGACATAAATCGCCTCAAGGTGAGCATAGCGAGTGCCTGTGGAGCCGTGATCGAGTTCGACAAGGTTGCCGTAACCATCACCCCAACCTGCAAATTCGACACGTCCTGCTTTGGCAGCGAGTACGGGTGTGCCGAAAGATGCACCAAGGTCAATGCCGCTATGAAATGACCAGATGGTTGTGACAGGATTCATACGCCAGCCGTAGTTGGAGGTGACAGGGACTGCGTAGGGGAGGGGATATCCGCCTGTTTGGAAGATGACATCAGGATTGCCAGAGCCTCTAGAAGCGATCGCAGGATTGAACGGAGTAGCCTCAGGCTTCCAGATTGCCCCTGGCACAAATACGACCTTAGGCTTGCGTTGACAGCCATTACGCTCGAAAAGAACATCGGCGCGAATCTTAAATTTTTGGGCAACGGTGGTGTAATTTTCTTCGTTTTGAAAGCGATAGGTTAAACCATCTAGGGGCGGGATTGATAAGGTTTGCCCCACCTTGACTTCACCATTGCGGACTTCGGGGTTTAGTCCCATCAGGGTTGCCGTTTTAAGTTCATACTGCTTGGCGATCGCTTCAAGAGTTTCGCCCTGTTTGACCTTGTGCTGAGCCAGATCATCGAGGGTTGGCTTACCGCAAAGCTCTTCCGCCTCTTTTGAGTTGGCTTGATCAATTGGGGTTGTTGGGGTTGAAGTAGTCGCTAGTAGGGCTGAGGGAAATAAACTAGCGATTAAAACTGGCAGCAGGGATATTTTCCAAGACGGCTTCATGGAGTGTTACTTGAGATACTTGTGAGGGATATGTGTGAAAGTAGGAGGCTAAATTTGTGATTTGATAAAAAAGTAACAAAATATGAAGAATTAAGACAAGAATCTTCACAAAGCAAATGCTTAGGTATTTTCGCAGCGATCGCCCCTTTATGGACACCACCGATCTGGTGAAATTAGATAGAGTTACAACGGTTTGAGCTCAAGCCTGAACCAATCAATATTTATGAAAGTATTGCAAAGCGATACTTTCATAAATATTGATTGTGGTTTGTTTGATTGAAAATTGCTATTAGTCACTTGCTAATTTTTTCATTGGCAATCTGCTTAGAGCAAGCTTAATCTTTTCCAAAATAAATCAAAAAACACTTCCAAAGATCATGACAAATTCACTAGCTTCTGTTAGTAAAGAGCAACTACAAACCTTCTTAGATATTGCTACTGAGGCAGCTTGTGCTGGTGGCGCAGTCCTGAAATCCTATATGGGAAATCTTAAGGAAAAAGAGGTTGAAGAAAAGCGTCCTGGAGATTTAGTGACGATCGCAGATAAAGAGTCGGAAGCGATGGTTCTCTCAATTTTGCAGCGACACTTTCCTGATCATGGAATTTTGGCAGAAGAGTCTGGGGTATTAGGGAATACTGAGAGTCGATATTTATGGGCGATCGATCCGCTTGATGGCACAACTAATTATGCTCATCAATATCCATTTTCATCAGTTTCGATCGCTTTATTAATTGATGGAGTTCCTTCCGTAGGTGCGATTTACGATCCCTTTCGTGATGAAATATTTCGGGCGGCGACAGGCTTGGGAGC
>JANNDZ010000061.1:0-3635 GCA_031378395.1 Pseudanabaena sp. OTE_75_metabat_487_sub | reverse complement strand
ATCATTAATTATTCACTAGAGGAGTAGGTTCTACGCTACATTCAGATGGTGTTTTAGCACTATCACAACCCATAATTTTTTTGATCAACTGACGTAGTTCCAGCGCTTCTTGATATGTTGGCTGTTCTTGCAGTACCTTCTCAACAGCAAAAAGAGATTCACTATAACGCTTAGCACGGTATAAGGTAGCAGCTAAAGCATATTGGGTATCAATTCTTGCAATACCTCCCCACAAAGTGTTTGCTTTTAGAGAGAGAGAATAAGCTCTAATCGCTTCTGCATCTTTATTTAGATCGTAGAAAATTACGCCACGATTGTGCCAGACTTCAGAGAAGCCACCCGATAAATCTATAGCCATTTGGTATGCTTGCAAAGCTTCTTCCTTACGGTTTACTTTCTTAAGCACATTTCCCTTCTTATACCAAGAGGCGTAGTCGTCAGGTTCAATGGAAATAACCCGATCATAGGCTGATATTGCCTCTGGATAAAGTTGCAAAGCTGTTAATGCGTCAGCCTTCCCAAACCAAGCATTTGTATAATCAGGCTTTTGAAAAATCAATTGCTCAAAAGCAATTAACGCTTTTTTGTTTTCGCCTTGATCGAGCAATCGAATGCCATCAATATAAGCCTCATAAAAATTTTCATTACTCTTGTCTTCAATGAGCTTTATCTGAGGGTTGCTACGTCGAATTTTTTGACCACGCTCAAAAGCTTGAATCGTATCCTGATAGCTTCCTAGTCTTGATTTTGCTTCAGCCTGACCGTAGTAAACTAGATAGTCCTGAAGGCTGATTAAGTCTTTAGACGCAATGTAGGGAGTATTAGGGGAGAGTAAAACAGCGCGACGATAGGCGGCTCGGGATTCTTCATAGCGTTCTAATCGAAACAACGCTAGTCCCCTAAAAAACCAGACAAAACTATAGTTAGGTTTAATCTTTATAGATTGATCTAAAGAAGCGATCGCTTCTTCATAGCGCTTGAGATCAACTAATGCTGTGCCACGATTAAACCACCACAGATAGTAGTCTTCCTCTTTTACCCGAGGCTCGACGCGATCGACAAAAATTGCCCCTGGACTAATTTGCAAGGCTCTATCGTAGGAAGCGATCGCCTGATCAAATTTTTTGAGCCCAGCCAAAGCCAAACCGTGATTGTTCCATAGTTCTGGATCTTTGATTCCGCGTTCATCTTGCAGAGCAAGTTCAAAACAATCAAGGGCTTTTTGAAATCGTTTTTGGCCCAAAAAAATGCTGCCTAGTAGTTTGTAATTACCAGGATGCTTAGGAGTTGAGCCAATATTGCAAGACTGTTTTTGACTATAAGCTGATTGAGCGGTGAATCCAAAAAAAAATTCTAATGTGCAACCTGATAAAATCAAGCAATAAGTTAATGACCGAAGAATTAGAGATTGAAAAGTCATGATTTTTATTGTTTGAGCAGATAAATTTTGAGTAAATAAATTTTGATTTGAAGTTTGAGGTTTAGAGAAATTTTACTGAGCAACGCGCGGCGCTGGTGGTAGTGGTGGAGATGACTTTTCGGTAGGAGGGTTATCTGTTTCAGCAGGAGGAGGGTTATATGTCTGAGCGGGAGGAACATATGTCTCAGTAGGTCCAGTGCGGGGAGTATCCACATTCGGTAAGGGAGATGTGGCAGATTGAGGTGATGGCATAACAACAGTAGAGCTAGCTAGTTTTTGTTTCGCCTCTTCCACAATTTCCTTGCCACGCAACTGCCAATAAGGAGTTGGCGAGATACCTTGGACAGTATCGATCGCTATTTGCCATTTTTCATCTTTTGTTGCTTTCTCTGCTTTTTGGATAAGAGTCCTATTTTTCTTAATATCTTGCTCCCATTGAGCCAAAAGTTGATCAGCTTTTGAGCGCATACGACTGTCAAGAGGGATCGCTTGTAACATCGTTTTTGATTCTATCAAATCACCTGCATTTTCATATTTGTCTTTGGCTAAGGAGATTAATTTATCTACGTCATCATCAGCTTTTCTCTCCTCATCAGTACGTGCTATCTCTTGAGTAAGCGCTATTTTTTTATCATTTAATTTATCTACAGCATTGGCAAGTTCTAAATTTTTCTTCTCAATATCAGCAGATTTGGATCGCGCATAAAAGTATGCTCCAAATGCGCTGCTAACAATAACTCCAACACCTAAAATTATGGTAATTAATTTTCGCGTTATGTCTTTGGTAGTTGCTTGGGATTGATTTTTAGAAGAATTTGCTTTTCTATAAATTTGGGTGTTGGAAAAATTTACCTTAAGTTTTTTTGTTTTATGACTATAATTTGATTCTGAATTTAATTCTTCTGGATTCAATGATTCTGAAGAAGGTGATTCGGTAGATAACGGAACTGGCGATGATTGTCTTGACGACAGAACTTTAAGGAGCGTAGGCGATAGTAATAGAGTGCCATAATCGCTAGTTAGAGAGGTGATCGTAGGTTCAGAGGGATTAATAATAGGTTGTAGAGATTTCAGCATTTGTCCTGCATTGTCATAGCGCAAGTCAGGTTCAGCCAAGAGAGCAATATTTAGAATTTGCATAAACTGCTCACTTACATTGCAAAGCTGTTGCCAGTTCCATGTATTGTTTTGTGCTTTTAGTGCTTGGGGTGGAAAGCCTGTTAGTAACACTATGATTACTACACCAAGCGCATAAATATCACCTGTAGGTGTAGGTTGTTGCGTTTGCAAAACCTCTGGCGCTAGATAAATCGGGTTATTGCTTCCATTTGCACTTAGCAGTATAATCTCCATACGGCTGTAGTCATAGGCAACTGTGTCTAGTGAGATGGAGCCATGTGATTGTTGGTGATCGTGCATCTCGCATAGATGAGGAAGTATTTGTCGCAAGATATCCTTTGCTTCCGCTTCAGAAAGTCCGTGCCCTGAAACTGGTGCAAGTAATGTGCGATAAGTTGAATATTGCGTTTGCATAACTTCATCAACTCCGATGTTTAGACCTGTTGGGATATTAGCTCAAAAAGTCCTGAATTCTTCTTGCAATACATGTTTCATAGTTTTTTCGGAAAATTCCATTAAAGTGTATTCTAGGCAAGCTTTTTAGCGATTTGAACTATTATATCGCAACAGGTCTAGTAATCATGTTACAGCTATTGCCAACTATAAGAAACCATTTAAGAATTACTTTCTGCGGTTAAAAACTCGAAGAGATCTGTCCCAGTCCCCCCTTGTAAAGGTGGGCTGGGGCAGATCTAGACAATTCTTAAATGGTTTCTAAGGACATAAAATTACCCAAAAGCGAGTTGCGCGGTTAAGTGCCGCCACGAGATTCTTGAGGCTTATGGTTAGCAACAGCTATATTCCCAGCGGTTCTCATAATTATGACTATAGACAGATATTTTTCTTTTATCAATATTTAGGCAATTTAGCTCTTTTCTTCTGCTTTCAACAATAATGCTCGCATTAGCCCAAAACATCACAAACTTTAAGTAACTAAATAAAATTAAAAACCCAAATATAAAATCTGTACCGCCCACTGCGCGGGCGGTACAGATTTTGGGGTTTTATATTTAATTTTGCTTAGCCACTTATGATAATTCTTAGGATCAAAAAATTTAATAAAACCAAAAAACGTTTCGGCGGGCGAAGCCCGCCG
>JANNDZ010000057.1:0-1699 GCA_031378395.1 Pseudanabaena sp. OTE_75_metabat_487_sub | reverse complement strand
CCGGTTTCACGATCTCAATTATGTTACGGGGTATGAGTTGCCGAATGCCGGTCGTCAATCTTCGATGCGGACGCTCACGTTTCCCGTCCCATCGAAAAAATCATGCCTGAAGAGGTAGAACACGTTCGCTGGGGTAATCGCAAGCTAGCGGAAATTGCGAAGAAAAGTGAAGCTCTCCATGCCAAAGTGGATACTGCAAAGCGCAAATATGCTGCGATCGAGCAAGCTGCTTATGAGTCAGGAATGGATGTTCTCGCAGGTGCAGAAGTTCGCCGCGTTGAGAACTTGATGAAGATTGCCGATACACTTCCGCTATGGCAGCGTCCACAGTATTTGATCGATCAACTTCCTCAGACTTTGTTCTCTTCTGATTTGCAAAAGACCAGAATCGATCTAGTCAAGAAAGCATGGGATAAAGATCCTTCTTCTTTTGTCGAAAAGTTCATTCCTATGTTCTTTAATCCTAATCTCAAAGCCACTGCCAATAAAGCAGGAACTTATTAACTCACCTTACGCAGATAGAATTCCTGCGATAGCTGAGGTTTAGGGCTGCGCCCTGTGGCTCAGCCCCTACAGAATCTAAATTTTTTAGGTAGGGGCAATCCCCCCGTGGTTGCCCTGCTTTGCTACCAGCAAGAGATTCATTATCTGCGTTCTGCGTAACATCAGTTATTAATCTCGATTATGTTTGATTGCATTCATCGTTTTCTGCCAAACGCATGGAGCCTAGTAATGTTGAAATAATCACACATTTCTTGCGATCGCCTGATCTACTCACAAAAGTGATCCGACCCATCTCACCCAGCCCGTTGGGATTGCCCTGAGCTTTAAACTGAACACGGTATATATCTGGCTCAGGTACTACCGTAAGTTGAGTAAATGTTGTTCTTGGCTGCATTTCGGTATTTTCAACAATTCTTACTCCTCCATCAAAATTTTGCCAAGGCAGATTGTCCCAATATTCTTTAGTCATTGATGATGGAGGAGCTTGATGTACTACGTATTGGGCAAGGTCAGGCGTATTTCTAAAAGTTGCTTGCCACATGACTTGAGTGCGTTTAGCGTTACTTTGAGCTAGGCGCAGAGTACTAAGTGCTTGACTTTGGGCGATGTTAAGTCTTTGGTTATTGGCAAATCCTAGCCAAGATGGTGCAGCGATCGCAGCCAAAATGCCAATGAGCGCCATCACTACAAGGACTTCGATCAGTGTAAATCCGCTAATTGCAGAACTGCGATCGTGCTTTCGTGGTCGATATCCTCTGACAATTAGCGTCATTCTTTTATGATTTTTAACTATAATTATCAGGCAATTATAGTATTTGTTTAATAATCATGGATACTTTTTTAGGTACATAGCTACAAATCACCACAAAAAAAGAGTTCCGAAGCTTGGCTCCAGAACCCGCACTTATTTTTTTGAAGAACGCTTTACTTTTGGCGCATTAGGAATCTGGGACTGTTTTGTCTGGAGGAGTTGTAGTTTTTGGACTTGTTTTAGCGTTAGCCCTGTAAACTGGGCAACTAAATCTATGGAAATGTTGGAACGCATCATGTTTATGGCGATTTGGTTTCTTTCCTTAGTCTTACCTTCAGCTATGCCTTCAGCTTTGCCTTCAGCCTTACCTTCAGCCTTACCTTCAGCCTTACCTTCAGCCTTGCCTTCCAGCAAAATTTCTTGATAAATCACTGATTCTTTCAT
>JANNDZ010000038.1:0-3411 GCA_031378395.1 Pseudanabaena sp. OTE_75_metabat_487_sub | reverse complement strand
GCTTAATCGCTGTTCCTAAGTCTATTTCATCTTCTACAAGCAAAATTCGCATGGAGCTAAGTAAATTAATCACGAGCTTGATTGTAGCAAAACAATTTGCTTTTCACCTCGATTTCATCGCACCTCTGGCAAGCTACTAGAGATTTTATTAAGTCCGTTGTAATTTGTGAGGAGTTACCATGAAAAAGTTTCCTTTGCTTAGCCCACTACTGGCGGCTGTTTTAACCCTGAGTACCCCTGCGATCGCCTTTGCTCATGTCGGACATGGCGATGAATTTCAGGCAACGGGAGGCATTCAGAAAGTAAAAGTGAATGCTGCTACCGATAAACAGTTGGGTATTGAGGTCAAGGCGATCGCTCCTGAAAAGGGTGACGGGAAAGCGGTGCTGATTCCTGTGACAGCGCTAGTGGATGCCGATGGTAAACAGTTAGTATTTGTGCAGTATCAAAATTTCTATGAGCCAGTACCTGTAAAAACTGGCTCAACTAAGGGCGATCTAATTGAGATTACCGAAGGTTTGTCTGTTGGCGAAAAGCTAGTTACTCAAGGCAGTCTTACCCTCTATGCCGAGTCTCGCAAAACTAAGCCCACCAATACTGCTGCTAATCCATCGACAGCACCCATTACCAAAACCAATGCAATCGCAAACAATACGACTGCAAGTAATACAACTGCAAACAATACGACTGCAAGCAACAGCACTGAAAGTGAATTTCCGATCATGCAAGCCTCGATCGCAGGGGGTGGTGCATTATTAGTTGCCGCAGGTGCGATTGTTTTTGCAGCGACTCGTGGCAAGGGCAAGAAGGGCTAATCGACAATGTTTAACTCTCTTTTAGATCAAATATTGAAAGGATCGATCGTCCAGCGTTGGTTGATTGTCATTTGCTCAGTTCTCATCACATTTTGGGGCGTTTTCACGGTTACTCAAATGCCGTTGGATGTGTTCCCCGAATTTGCGCCGCCTCAAGTTGATATCCACACTGAAGCAACGGGACTCGCGCCTGAAGAAGTGGAGTCACAAATCACGATTCCTATCGAGAGCGCGGTTAATGGCTTACCAGGGGTGACGATTGTGCGATCGTCCTCAAAGGTGGGGCTGTCGATGGTGAATGTGGTCTTCGATCAAGATGCTGACATTTACAAGGCTCGTCAGTCAGTGACAGAGCGTTTGCAACAAGTCACTAACCAACTTCCTGAAAACGTGCATCCCCCCGAAATTTCGCCCCTCGCTTCGCCGCTAGGTACGATTTTGCAATATGCCTTTACTGTCAATGGTCAAGGCAAAACCTCACTGATGGAGTTGCGCCGTCTCGTCGATACCACGCTCACAAATCAAATCCTGTCAGTGTCAGGGGTGACGCAGGTAACTGTTTATGGCGGTGATGAGCGTCAAGAACAGGTGCTAGTCGATCCTGCCAAACTGCGATCGCTAAATGTATCTCTCAACGAAGTAGCCGCAGCCGCTAAAGGTGCAAACTCTAGCGCCCCTGCGGGTTTTCTGATTGGTGGTGGTCAAGAGTTGCTAATCAAAGGAAATGGTAAAGTCAATTCCATTCGTGATCTGCAACAGTCGGTGGTGAAGGTCAATGATGGTAAGCCGATCCTGTTGCGTGATGTTGCCCAAGTTAAGACTGGTGCTGCCTTAAAGCGTGGTGATGGTAGTTTTAATGGTCAACCTGCAATCGTGATGATGATCAATAAGCAGCCCCAAATCGACACGCCCACAGTAACGCGATCAGTAGAAGCAGTAATGGCATCTTTGCAGAAGACTTTTCCTGCGGATGTGCAGTTAGCACGAACATTTCGCCAAGCTAATTTTATTGATGCGGCGATCGGCAATGTTAGCAGTTCTTTGGTAGAAGGGATTATTATCGTCTCGGTAATCATGCTGCTATTTTTGATGAACTGGCGTACTGCCTTGATTACCTTGAGTGCTATTCCGCTGTCTTTATTGATTGGGATGATGATGATGCGCTTCTTTGGTTTGGGGATCAACACCATGACCCTAGGCGGTTTAGTGGTTGCTCTAGGCGGTTTTGTCGATGACTCGATCGTTTACATGGAAAACTGTTATCGCAAGCTTCGAGAAAATCAAGCCCTAGAGTATCCGAAACCCGCTTTTAAGGTAGTATTTGATGCCTTTGTTGAAGTGCGTCTAGCGGTAGTTTTTTCCACAGTAATTATTATTGTGGTCTTCGCACCGATTTTTAGCTTGACAGGGGTAGAAGGAAATATTTTTGCGCCGATGGGTTGGGCTTATTTGCTGTCGATCGCCGCTTCCTTGATTGTCGCCATGACCCTCACCCCAGCTCTATGTGCCATTTTGTTGGCAGGTCAAACCCTACCCCAAGAAAACACCTTTGTCTCTCGGTGGGCGCAAAATCTCTATCGCCCCTTACTTAATCTCTCGATTCGCCTCCCCCAAATCATTATTGGTGTGGCTCTAGCTTGCCTCGTGGCAGCTTTTGTGATCGTTCCTTCCCTCGGACGGGTATTTCTGCCAGAATTCCAAGAGAAATCAATGGTGAACTCGATGGTTCTCTTCCCTGGAGTTTCCCTAGATATGACCAATCGAGCGGGGATGGCTTTGTACACTTCCCTCAAAGATAATCCCCTCTACGACTGGGTGCAAGTTCGGGCTGGACGCGCTCCTGGTGATGCTGACGGGGCAGGGGTGAGTATGGCTCACGTTGATGTAGAACTGAGCGATCTCGCTCTGAAAGATCGAGAATCCAGCATTAAACAACTGCGAGAGGCTTTTAATAAATTGCCAGGGGTAGCTTCAAACATTGGCGGATTTATTTCGCATCGTATGGATGAAGTTCTATCGGGTGTTAGAAGTGCGATCGCCGTCAAAATCTTTGGACCAGATCTAGCTGAACTGCGGAAGATTGGCGAACAAGTACGGGATGTGATCCAGCCGATTAAAGGAGTTGTCGATTTACAGCTAGAGCCACAGTTACCGATTCGTCAAGTCCAAATTCAATATAATCGTACTGCTGCGGCTACTTACGGACTTAGCATGGAGCAATTATCCGAGGTCGTGGAAACGGCTCTTAATGGTCGAGTAGTATCCCAAGTTGCAGACAACCAACAACTAATTGATATCACCGTATCCTTAGCAGAAAATAGTCGTAGTAACTTAGATGCGATTCGTAATATCCCGATTACTGCACCAACTGGACAAACTATTTCTCTTCAAGATGTAGCCAAGGTTGATTATGGTATGGGCGCGAACGTTGTGAACCGCGAAAATGTCTCACGTCTGATTGTCGTCTCCGCCAACGTTGCTGAGCGAGATTTGGGCAGTGTAGTCGGTGATATTCAAGCTCAAATTAACCAACAAGTGAAATTGCCTAGTGGCTATTTTATCCAGTACGGCGGTCAGTTTGAATCGGAACAACGAG
>JANNDZ010000947.1:0-6853 GCA_031378395.1 Pseudanabaena sp. OTE_75_metabat_487_sub | reverse complement strand
GGCTAGGTGTCTGGTTAATAGCAAGCTTGCTCCAGTACCTTCAAAACGTCGAGTCAAGACATTCTCGACCTGTTGAAATTTTTGAAATACTAAGCTTTGCTTCTCTTCAGGAATGCCAATCCCCTGATCCCAGACAGTGATGGCGAGCCAACTTTCCCACCATCTTACTTTAACGCCTATTTGGGGAGGGATAGATGGTACATCATCAACTAGTTCTGATGGAAAAAAACTAAACTTAAAAGCATTTGACAGTAAGTTGAGGAGCATTTGCTGCAATCTAGTTTCATCTGCATAGATTGTTTGCACTGTTGGATCGATGTCTAAATGAATATCCAGTTCCCAACCTTCCTCAAATTGATAGTTTCGGAAAATTGTGGAATCTTGTTGAACGAGCTTTTTAACCTGTTGGATACTTTTTTGGCAAATATCTTTTACTGAAACAGTCTCGGCATATAGTTCTAGTTGTCCTGACTCGGCTTTGGCGAGGTCAAAAATATTATCGATAATCGAAACTAATTGCCGACCGCTTTGATGAATCATCTTCACATAGCGACTTTGGCGTTCATTCAGTTCTCCAAAGGTGTTGTTACTCAATAAACTCGCAATTCCAATCACTGAGGTTAAGGGCGTTTTTAACTCATGATTAATACAGGTTAAAAATTCATCTT
Organism: Pseudanabaena sp. OTE_75_metabat_487_sub; assembly: GCA_031378395.1. Taxonomy (GTDB): domain Bacteria; phylum Cyanobacteriota; class Cyanobacteriia; order Pseudanabaenales; family Pseudanabaenaceae; genus Pseudanabaena. Next base: position 6,185 of record JANNDZ010000947.1, on the reverse strand, counting down.
TGACACGGCTTAGTCCCGCTAGCTCTTGAGCCAGATTTTTTTGAGCCGTGATGTCGAAGGCGATCGCTAAATCCAGACCTTTGAGACTACCTTGCAAAGCAACACTAGTAACCTGCCAAGTGAAAGATGCACCGTCAGTAGTACAAAACTGATGCGTGACTGGTAGATTTGGTTGCAATAATTGTGGAGAATTTTCATGGCTATTAGCAGATATATTGTCTACAGGCTCAGCTATTGACAACAAATCTGCTGCCACATTACTGGGTATTGCATGTAGGCTATTACGCCATGCAGAATTCATACCCACAATCGCCCCGTCGCGATCGCTAACCCTTACGGGCAGAGGCAATTGATAGATTAGTGGCAATAATAACGAGGCTACGGATGGATTTTGGTTTTGCTCGGCTTGTACTAGCGATCGCAATAATTGTGAGGTCTCCAAAAGCGCCGTAAATTTGCCATTGTTATCCACTAAAGCCCATATTTCCGCTGAGTGCCGATATTGCGAAATTCTTTGCAAAAACTCCGAGATCGTCATCGTGATCGAGATCGCAGGTAATGGCTCAAGATCAATATCATCCAATGCGATCGATGGCGCAGCAAACGCGCAATTATCTGTCTGAGATTGCCAATTTAATAGACATCTTGCATTAAATAAACCCTGTGGCAAATCGTTTTGATCTAATACCACAACATTTGACCATCCTTTTTGAAGAAGGGTCAACGCCTCAACAGTATTGGTGGGCAGTCGGCAAATTGCTACTAGCGACTGTCCATATATCTCTAAAGACTGATTTAAGATGAGGGAGTCCATATGCTGAAACGCCTACGGGTTATGGTTAATACAGTGCTTTTCGCTAAAGCACAAGCGAATAAATTCTTTAAAAGAGTTACAACACAACACTTTTAAAGAATTTATTGAATCTTGTTTGATTGAAAAGTACTGTAAGTGTCATTTATCACTAACAGCCTATAAATTTACACACTTAGTATGATCATCAATCTCACATGATTTCGCCATTTAAGTGCGAAAATAAAGCTTAAGATAAAATCCAGTCACTTTAATCACCAATAGCCCGTGCCTGTTATTTCTAATCTACAAGTATGCTGTTTGGTAGATGAAACTAATGTCAGCCAAACAAAAGCTACTCTTGCAAAGTTTCTGCCAGAGGATCGATATACCATTACGGTTGTTTGTGAATTAGAAGCACTTGTAAGTTTATTAACAAAAACGCAAAATGCCCAAGATTGTCTAGTTATATTTAAAAATGTTATTCGAGATGTCGAGGCTGTCATCGATCATCTTGGGATGTTAAACATTTTTATGCCCACGATACTAGTTCTAGAAGATCTTTATGAACACAGCGAAACTCCCTATGAACAGAGCGAATCAAAAGATTTTTATCGAGCCAGTATCAGTATTAATCTCGCACAGCTTCAAGAGCTGCCAACGATTATTGATCAGGCGATCGCCACTTTTATTAAGATTTCGCCCCAAGTCAGACATCAAGTCTATGTCAATATTCCTGACAGTGATGCTTCTGAATCTTTTAGTGTGCAACAACAAAGGCTAGCTGATAAACTCAATGAGAGATTGGGGTATTTGGGGGTGTATTACAAACGCGATTCACGATTATTTCTGCGCAACCTATCTCAAGAAGATAGGAAAGAGTATATTGATCGCTTAAAAAACATATATAGGTCGATCATCTTAGAATACTTCTTAGAAAAGAATGAAGGGCTAAATCAAAAGATTGATGAATTTGTTAACCTGTCATTTTTTGCCGATATCTCTGTGTCACAAGTTCTAGAAATTCATATGGAACTGATGGACGACTTTGCTAAACAATTGAGGCTAGAAGGTCGAAACGATGAAATTTTACTAGACTATCGAATTACGCTAATTGACATGATCGCCCACCTATGTGAGCTATATCGACGCTCAATTCCTAGATCTTAAAATCATCTTCAAAAACACTTTTACTTAAATATTTGCCAAGGTAAATGCTGATGAATACATTACAAAGCTTGAAATTCACATGTATACATGTATTTTGATTTTGTCTACACTGTTTATGCTCATCTATGGCAACCCTAATGCAAAGATTTATTTTCTAGAAGTTTAAGAGATACGTTACAAATAGTCGATGCAACCAAGATTAATGAAATGATTCGTAAAACCTACGTCCTAAAACTCTACGTCGCAGGCAACACGCCAAATTCGGTGAGAGCACTGAAAATGCTCAACGATATCCTTGAGAAAGAATTTCAAGGAGTTTATACATTGAAGGTCATTGACGTGCTTAAAAATCCGCAACTAGCTGAAGAAGATAAAATCCTCGCTACTCCCACCTTAGCAAAAGTTTTACCGCCGCCAGTTAGGAAAATTATTGGCGATCTGTCTGATCGTGAAAAAGTCTTAATCGGACTAGACTTACTATATGAGGAATTAATTGGCAATGACTAGCCCATCAATTGAAAAAAATGATAGCAACGATACTAAAAGACAAGAGTTAGGTGTACAAAAGGTACGCACCATGATTGAGGGGTTAGATGACATCACTCATGGAGGGCTACCCAAGGGGCGATCGACTCTTGTCAGTGGGACATCTGGTACTGGAAAAACTCTTTTGTCAATGCAGTTTCTCTATAACGGCATTACGGGCTTAGATGAGCATGGCGTATTTGTTACTTTTGAAGAATCACCCTCGGACATTATTAAAAACGCTCATAGCTTTAATTGGGATCTCCAAAAACTGATCGATGAAGGGCGCTTATTTATTCTTGATGCTTCTCCTGATCCTGAAGGTCAAGAAGTAGTTGGCGATTTTGACCTGTCAGCACTGATCGAGCGCATTCAATATGCAATTATCAAGTACAAAGCGAAACGGATCTCCATTGATTCGATGACTGCTATCTTTCAGCAATACGACTCCCTTGGTCTAGTCCGACGCGAAATATTCCGTATTATCGCTCGTCTTAAGTCTCTGGGTGTAACCACTGTTATGACCACTGAGCGTGAGTTAGAGTATGGCCCCGTAGCAAGATTTGGTGTTGAAGAATTTGTTTCCGATAATGTAATTATTTTAAGAAATGTCCTTGATGGGGAGCGTCGCCATCGTACCGCCGAGATTCTGAAGCTGCGGGGTACAACCCATATGAAGGGCGAATTTCCATTTACGATGACAGCCAAAGGGATCAATATATTTCCGTTGGGAGCAATGCGCCTCACGCAAAAGTCATCTAATACCAGAGTTTCTTCGGGTATCACTACGCTTGATGAAATGTGCGGTGGAGGTTATTTCAAAGATTCGATCATTCTTACTACTGGGGCAACTGGTACTGGTAAAACCCTGATGGTCAGTAAGTTCATTGAGAATGGTTGCGAAAATGGTGAACGGGCGATTTTGTTTGCCTATGAGGAATCCCGCCAGCAGCTTACTCGCAATGCTTCGTCTTGGGGAACCGATTTTGACAAATGGGAAAGTTCTGGCTTACTAAAAATTATTTGTGTTTACCCTGAGTCCTCAGGATTGGAGGATCATTTACAGGTAATTAAGTCGGAAATCGAAACATTCAAGCCATCTCGTATTGCGATCGATTCTCTCTCAGCATTGGCTAGAGGTGTAAGCAATAACACATTCCGTCAATTTGTGATCGGCTTAACAGGCTATGTCAAGCAAGAAGAAATCACGGGATTATTTACAAACACCACTGATCAATTCATGGGTTCGCATTCGATTACAGAGTCACATATTTCTACAATTACAGACACAATTATTCTGTTGCAGTATGTAGAAATTCGTGGACAAATGTCGCGTGCAGTAAATGTGTTTAAAATGCGGGGATCGCGCCACGACAGCCGTATTCGTGAATATGTAATTACCGATGAGGGTGCACAAATCAAGGATTCATTCCAAGGATTTGAGCGGATATTGAGTGGCTCACCAACACGAGTATCTGTGGATGAAAAATCAGAACTATCACGGATCATTCGAGGTGTATCAGTTGAACCTTTAGAATAAAAAAAGGAGCGCAACGCGCTCCTTTTTTTATTAACAGCCTAGAGACTCGCGAGTATCAACACCTGTTTTAGGGTTTGTACCAGATGCATTAATACAGAGCTTCTTTAATTGTTGAACATCTAGTAGCGCATTACTGAAATCAGCACCAGTGACATCAACATTATCAAAGGTCGATCGCAACATATTGGTATCGGCTAAGATTGCATCACTCAAATTAACGTTCTTAAATCTCGTGACATAAGCTATTCCCGAACTAAAGTCGCTTCCATGAAGATTAGCTCCATCTAATAAAACGCCATTGAAGAGTGCACCTCGTAAGTCAGCATTTGTAAAATTTGCATCCTTTAAGGTAACGCTAGTAAATTCAGCCCGAATTAAGTCTTTCCCAGAGAAATCTTGACCTTCCGCCTTGTTAAGAATTGAACCAGTGACACTAGAGGAGCTAGCGGCTTGGACTGACAATGGCGTTAAAAATATGACTGTTGCTAAGATGATGCTGGTAATAAATCGCCAATATTTCATGATTTACTGAGAATAGTTTGGGATAGGTTTTCTTTTGTTAATAACTATTAAATCTCAATTATAGTCAGCCTTGTTGACCGTTCCTGCATAAAACCCAAAAGAGAATGGCGACGCGAAGCGCCGCCATTCTCTTTTGGGTTTTAGCGCAAAGCGCTGTAATTCGAGCATTGTTCTAAATTAAAAAGGTTTCCAGTCAGGCGATCGCAACATTTTAAAATGCTCAAAACGTTGATGGAAATAACTATCATCAAGTTTGCTGTGATTATGCACGATCGAGTGCTTGACACTGATCGCCCATTGCCAAATCTGTGCAACTTGGATCAAGGGTTGCATACATGTCAATTCGATATCCTCGAGAGGCTGGACTGACTGATAACTCTGCACAAAAGCCTTGCGGACAATGGGACTAATACCTGCTCGCAAAGTCACTTGCAAAAACTTAGCAATGTCAAATGATCGCCAGCCATAGCCGCATTGATCAAAATCAAATAGAGTGATCTCATTGGCTTCCGTGAAATGGACATTGCCACTGTGAGGATCGCCCCAGCAGACACTCCAAATTGGGAAAGTTTTGGGAAGGTGGCAGATTTGCTCTTTAATTTGGGCGATCGCATCATTCATATATGCTCGCGTTGCCCCATTCAAAAACGGTGATAGATCTCGCAATGAGTCATCTAGTAAATACTCGATCGTCAAGTGGGGTCGATCAATATGACAATTAAAGTTTTGGGCAGTGCCATGGAGCCTTGCTAAGGTCTCTCCTAATTTTTGCGCTTGTGCTTTGTTCAGATCTCCAATAGCAACTTGACCTGCGGCATAGGTAAATAGAGCAGCATAGCGTTTACCTTCAAGAGCAGGAATTTCGATCGCTAGTTGCCCGTCATTGGTTGTGAGGGGATGTGCTACGGGAATATAATTTTTGTGCAGAAACGCTAATAATTCCAACTCAAATTCGATTTCTGCTTTAGAGCGCCAATGGGCATGGGAAACTCTCAGGACATAACGGCGATCGCCTGCTTCTACTAGATAGATGTCGCTCAGTCCCCGCATCCAGAATACACAACTGGTAATTTCGCCCACAGCATAGCGGCACAGCACACGATCAACCAATGCTTGAGGTGCAAGGGTGGAATAGGTGATGGGAAAAAAGTAATCTGACATACTGGAGACATGCTCTAGATTCCTATCCGCGACAGGCATAGCGATCAATCAATTGGTAAAGTTTTAGCTACATCCACATATATCGCAGAGCAGGGATCAAAAGTGTTTGCCAAAAACCAAAAGTCGTTTTTTGTCAGTTGCTTTGGCAAGATGGAAGCTACGGTGCAGAGCACAACAGATTCTATCTGAGGTATTCTTAAATACTATGCAAAACTCCTCAACTCCCCAACCCAACCCATCCGCAACCGAAATTATTGTCAACATTAGCAATGAAAATGTTTCTCGACGGGCGCGGGTGCGTGAACATGTTAACCCCTTAGCCAAAAAATATAGCGTGGCGATCGCGCCACCAGTCTGGACAGAAGTTTATGCCGATTACTCAAAGCCCTTAAGTCTAGATATTGGCTCGGCAAGGGGACGTTATATTTTGCAAATGGCGCAACTTAAGCCAGATTGGAATTTTTTGGGTTTAGAAAT
>JANNDZ010000899.1:0-9494 GCA_031378395.1 Pseudanabaena sp. OTE_75_metabat_487_sub | reverse complement strand
ACTACATGAACGATCGCCAAAGGGGGACTGTATGGGAAGAATCGATTGTGTACTGCCCTGCGGGAGTGCAGCTAGTCGCACTCTCAGCAACCGTGGCAAATAGCCAGCAGCTCACCGACTGGATTCACAAAGTACATGGCGACACCGAATTAATCTATTCTGACTTCCGTCCCGTTCCTCTTGAGCATTCTTTCTGTAATAACAAAGGCTTTTTCCCACTACTGGATAGTTCTAATGAGAAAATTAATCCGCGACTGAAGCCGCTCACTAATAAGCCGCCATCAAAAGAAGAAAGACATAAAATTGTTCCTCCGATTGGGGCTGTAATTTCGCATCTGCGTCAGCGCGATATGCTGCCAGCTATTTACTTTATCTTTAGCCGTCGCGGTTGTGATAAGTCAGTCACGGACTTAGGTAATGTTTCTCTCGTTAGTCCTGCAGAAGCCTTAATATTAAAGCCGCAAATTGATGCATTTGTGGCTTCAAATCCTGAGATTGGTAAACCTACACATATTGAGGCTCTTTATCGTGGTATTGCAGCCCATCATGCAGGGATTTTACCTGCATGGAAGGGCTTGGTTGAGGAACTCTTCCAGCAAGGTTTGATTAAAGTCGTATTCGCGACAGAAACTCTTGCAGCGGGAATTAATATGCCTGCAAGAACTACGGTGATCTCTAGCATTTCTAAACGCACCGATCGCGGACATCGATTGCTCAACGCTTCGGAGTTTCTGCAAATGGCAGGAAGAGCGGGACGACGAGGCATGGATGAAATTGGCTATGTTGTGACTGTGCAGACTCCCTTTGAAGGGGCTAAAGAAGCTGCTCATCTTGCCACATCTGGTGCTGATCCTCTTGTTAGTCAATTTGCACCGAGTTACGGAATGGTGATGAACTTGTTGCAAACCCATTCCCTTGATCAAGCTAGAGATCTTGTAGAGCGTAGCTTTGGGCAGTATCTTGCTGATCTTAATCTCGCTCCACAAATTCAGAATCTCGAATTAGTAATCGAACAAATCGCCAAGCTAGAGCATGATCTTGCCAATATCGATTTGAAGCAATTAGAAGCTTATGACAAATTACGCGATCGCCTCCGAGAAGAAAAGCGACTTCTAAAAATGCTCGCTCAGCAAGCGGAGGAGATGCGTTTAAATGATTTGGCTTCCTACGCGCCCTATTTGCTGTCAGGTTCACCGCTCACGATTCGCACTAATAAGGGCTTGATCGTACATACGGTTCTTGCAGCAAAGGTGCATGGTTCTGGGCAGTTTCCTTGGTTTGTCTGTCTTGGGCGGGATAATCGCTGGTATACAGTTGGTTATAAAGACATTGTCCAAGTTGGTACTGATTTGTTGCTTGATGGTGACATCGAATATCCTGCGAAGCTGCCATTGCGCCCAGGGCAGTCGATCGATGGGGATGAAGCCAGTTTCGCGATCGCCCAAAAAATTACACCATTACCCGATCCAGAACTTGCTCCTGAAGTAATCAAACAACAGTCGAGAGTAATTGCGATCGAGTCAGAAATGAATCAACATCCTGTCTCAAAAATGACCGATCGCGGTGCTGTTTTCAAAAAAGTTAGTCGGCTCGAACAATTGCAACGCCAGATTGAGTTTCAACAAAAGGTGGTCAATGAGCGCCGTCAGAGACATTGGCAAGAGTTTATGAGCTTAGTCAATATTTTGCAATTTTATGGATGTCTTGAAGATACCCAACCCACCGATAAAGGTAAGGTCGTGGCGGCGTTGCGTGGTGAGAATGAACTATGGTTGGCTCTATGCCTAATGTCAGGAGAGCTGGATAACCTCGCTCCCCATCACCTTGCCACCGTCTGTGCTGCGATCGTTAGCGAAAACAGTCGTCCCGATAACTGGATCAAGTTCGGCTTATCCCCAACGGTGGAAGATGCCCTCGATGGCTTGCGCGATCGCCGTCGAGAATTGATGCCAGTCCAACGCCGTCATTTAGTCGATATTCCTGCATGGCTGGACTATGAGCTGACAGGACTAGTAGAACAATGGGCGTTGGGAATGGAATGGTCTGAGCTATGCCAAAATACGAATCTTGATGAGGGCGATATTGTCCGTTTGATGCGCCGCACGATTGATTTGCTATATCAAATTCCCCATGTACCGAATTTGCCCTCTCAAATCTATTCATCAGCCAAGCAAGCTGCGCAAATGATCGATCGCTTCCCTGTCAACGAGGTAATTTAAGTTAGATCTGGTTTGAGCGCAAAGCGCTGTAACACATAATTCTAGGCTATATTTTAATGTAGTTCGCTGACCTACCACCTTCTAGAAACAATGAAACCAATCGTCAGTCTCCTACATACCTCTAGCTACGAAACAGCATCACTGATGCAAGCCCTAGAGGCAGTACTTGCACCCCTAGGAGGTATGTCTAGCATCGTCAAAGCAGGCGATCGCGTTCTCCTCAAACCCAACTTGCTGACAGGATCGCGTCCTACCAAAGAATGCACCACCCGCCCTGAACTGGTGTACTGTGTCGCCAAAATGGTGCAGGATGCTGGGGGCAAGCCCTTTTTAGGTGATAGCCCTGCTTTTGGTAGTGCCAAAGGCATTGCTAAGGCAAATGGTTTGTTACCCCTTGCCTTAGAACTAGGAATCCCGATTGTCGAATTTCATGGTAAGCGCTACGAAACTAATGGTGAAGGCGAGCTACAACATTTACGGCTGAGTAAAGAGGCGATGGATGCAGATGTGGTGATTAACTTGCCGAAGGTGAAGTCACATATGCAACTGACCTTGACTCTGGGTGTCAAAAATCTCTTTGGCTGTGTACCAGGCAAAATGAAAGCTTGGTGGCATATGGAAGCTGGCAAAGATGTCGAAAGATTTGCGCAGATGCTAATTGAGACAGCGAGAGCGATCAATCCTGAACTGACGATCCTTGATGGTATCGTCGGGCATGAAGGTAATGGGCCCAGTGCTGGTGAGCCAAAAGATTTAGGCGTTTTAGCGGCTTCCTGTGACGTATTTGCGCTAGATCGCGTTATGGTGGAGATCCTCGGAGTTAAGCCTCTCGATGTGCCGACGGTTGCCGCTGCCATACGCACAGGGCTTTGTAGTGATCTTGATGCCATTGACATCATTGGCGATCCGATCGCAAATTTGCAAAGCAAAGATTGGAAACTACCTGAAACGATGATGGCGATCGACTTTGGGATGCCCAGAGTTTTGCGATCGACCTTTAAACATCTCTATATCAAGTTTATTAAAGAACCGCTCAGTACCTATGCCCGCACTTAAAAGTCCACCGCTAATCTTAGTGGTCGAAGATGCACCTGACAACCAAGTTTTGGTGGAGCAGGTGTTTCAAGATTCAGGCTACCGCGTCACTTGCATCCAAGATGGTCAAGCCGCTCTAGATTGGCTAGAAACTAATCATCCCGATCTGATTTTGCTGGATTTATCTTTGCCAGAGGTAGATGGCTGGGAAGTTGCTAGACAACTCAAAGCTAGCGATCGCACGTCAAAAATCCCAATTATTGCGGTAACGGCTCATGCTATGAAGGGGGACAAAGAATCTGCGATCGCCTCAGGTTGTGATGATTATCTGACAAAGCCATTGGACATTGATCTGTTGGAAGCCTGTGTAAAGCAATGGTTGGATAAGCGATCGCAGTAGGGTAATGCTTTGCGACAGCCGACCTTATGAATAGTTCGTCCAAAACAAAAGCTTATATTTACTTATAACTTAGACTAAGATTTATAAAGAGTTTTAAAACTTCACTTAATAAAAAATTCCATCTATAACAACTCCTGAAAATGTAACCACACACGCAGGAATTAAAAACCAAAGCCTGTCAGAGTTAACAAATTTTCAAAATGGCGTTGACATTTTGAAAATCTGTATTATTCATCAGCTATGAGCGTTGCTTTGCTTCACTCATGATATTCAAATTATTAACTTACCAAATTTAGGAAATTGCTTTATGTCTGGTCGTGTTGGAGTAATACTATTAAATTTAGGAGGCCCTGAAAAGTTAGAGGATGTCTATCTTTTCTTGTACAATCTATTCGCCGATCCAGAAATCATTCGCCTCCCATTTCCTTTTTTACAAAAGCCGATCGCCTCATTGATTGCTGCTAGTCGCGCCCCTATCAGTCAAGAAAATTACCGCTTGATTGGCGGCGGATCACCATTGCTCCAGATTACCAAAGAGCAAGGTGAAAATATTGAGAATGTGTTGCAGCGTAATGGAGTTGATGCAAAGGTTTATGTAGCAATGCGCTACTGGGCTCCCTATACCGAAGAGGTGATCGCTCAAATCAAACAGGATGGGATTACTCGTCTTGTGGTGTTACCTTTATATCCTCAATATTCGATCAGTACCAGTGGCTCAAGTATCAAGCAACTCGATACGCTTTGGGAAAATGATCCTGAGCTACAAGCGATCGAAAAAATCACAATCCAGTCTTGGTACGATCGCACTGGCTACATTCGCGCCATGAATGACCTGATCAATACGAAATTACAATCTTTTGCCGAACCTGAGAATGTGCATCTTTTCTTCAGTGCTCATGGTGTGCCAGTGAAGTATGTGACTAAATACGGAGATCCCTATCAGTCTGAAATGGAAAACTGTGTTGATGGGATTATGAAAGCCCTCCGTCGCGATTATCAATGCTATAACGCCCATACTCTTGCCTACCAGAGTCGCGTTGGGCCAGTTGAGTGGCTACAGCCTTACACCGAGGAAGCAATTAAGAACTTGGCTAAGCGCGGTATTAATGATCTTTTGGTTGTGCCAATCAGTTTTGTGTCTGAGCATATTGAGACTTTGCAAGAAATCGATATTGAGTATCGAGAAGTTGCTGAAGAAGCTGGTATTCACAACTTCGATCGCGTTCCTGCATTAAATAGTCATCCAATTTTTATTAATGACCTTGCAGAATTGGTAATGGAATCTCTTGGCTCTACTAAGGCTGCTGCGATCGCAGTTTAGGAAGTTTCGCATCAGTTACAGAAGCTCCCCCTCAATCACCCTTGTAAAGGGTGAAGAAGAGAATCCTCCTCCTTTACAAGCTACTCCCTTCCCACCAAAGGAATAGACATATAAAACCAATAGATAGCTATGAGCGGCTTTGCCGCTCATAGCTATCTATTTACTGGGAAGGGATTAAGGTTCGTTTAATATATCTAAGCCCCTTAAACCCCCCAATTTTGGAGGATTTGAGAAACCATTTAAGAATTACTTTCTGCGGTTAAGAATTGGATAGATCCCCCAGAATTGGAGGTTAAATTGTTAATGGCTTGTGTGTACAGGGTAACTAGCGTGGCAGGGCAACCACGCGGGGATTGCCCTTACGTGAAATAGATTCATGTTTTGTAGGGGCTGAGTCCCTGTAGTCGCCCTAAACCCCAGCTATCGCAGGAATTCTATCTGCGTAAGATGAGTTAATTAACTATCCACAAAAAAGGTGAGTACAGTTTCATCAACACCTTTAAGCTTCAACGGCTCGCGCTTACGAAGCTCCTCATCATTGAGATAATCTGCAACCGCCGCCGATACGAGAATGCAATCAGGTTCCGCCGCCGATTGGATACGTGCAGCAATATTTACCGTCGGTCCGATCGCAGTGTAGTCCGAGCGTTCAGCACTGCCAAACATACCAACTACAGCCGTACCTTGATGAATACCGCAGCGAAATCTGACTGTAGGAATTCCCTGAACAGCCCATTGCTCATTGAGTTGAGCTAGTGATCGCTGCATATGCTTAGCAGTCTGAACGGCGCGGCGTACTTGTTCGTTAGGACTACAATCTTCGGGCGCACCAAAGAGCGCCATAATGCCATCGCCCATAAACTTATCGACCGTGCCACCATTGGCAAAAATTGCTTCTGTCATTGCCCCTAGGTATTGATTGAGAAGCTCGGCAACCCGACGCGATCGCAAGGTATTGGCAAGGGAAGTAAAGCCGACAATATCCGTAAATAGAACTGTAATCATCCTTGGCTCAGGACGCAAATCGAGACTGAGTTCACCAGTGGCGGCTTTAGAAACTAGGCTAGGGGGAAGAAAGCGCTTAAGAACTGACTCGGTTAAATAGAGATTGAGTTGAGCAACGCGGCGCTCATTGGTCTTAAGAGCGAGTAAATTCCGAACTTCAGCTAACAATTCGCGATCGTTAAAAGGCTTAGCTAAGTAGGCATCCGCACCCATTTCTGTACCTTCAATGCGTGTTTCTTCGTTGGCTTTGGCAGTCAACAAAATCATTGGAATACCAGACAATTGAGGATCTTGGCGAATCATGGCAATTAAGTCCAAACCAGAGACTTGGGGCATCATCAAATCAGTAACGATTAGATCAGGGCGATGTTCTTGAGCTTGAGTATAGCCATGAGCGCCATTATGAGCCGAGATCACACTATAGCCAGCCTGATTGAGAACCCGTCGTAAATATCCCCGCAGATCACGATTGTCGTCAACGATTAAGATTTTGCCTGTAGGCGTGTGTGGAGATTCTTCATGCTCACTATCACTAATGAAAATATCTTCTTCTAAGCCCAAGTCAGTTTCTAGATCCGCTAGTTCCACTGAGGCTCTCGATATTTGGAGATCCGCAGGTAAGTTGGTAACTTGATCGGCGGGCAAATGTTTTTTACCTGTGGGAATGGCGATCATAAAGGTAGTCCCATAGCCATAATCTGAGGTAACAGAAATGTTTCCACCATGCAGATTCACCAATTCTTTGACCAACGATAAACCTAAGCCACTGCCCTCATAACTACGATTTACTGAACCTTCGGCTTGACGAAAACGATCAAATAGAAATGGAATTTGATCTTCCCGAATACCAATCCCCGTATCATGCACACCGAGAATACATTGTTGACCATCTGGATCGGCAGAAATATTAACAGTAACACTACCGTTGCTAGGCGTAAATTTCATCGCATTAGACAGTAGATTGTAGAGTACCTTGTCAAACTTCTCTAAGTCTAGATAGATTTCGGGACATTCGCTAAACTGACTAAATAGATGAATATTTTTGCGATCGCAGTAGGGACGAAACGCATCGATAGTTTGGCTCGTAAATTCGACCAGATTGCAAGGACGGAAACAAGCTTGCATTTTGCCAGCATCAAGGCGTTGGATATCTAGAAGTTGATTAACTAGACGCAGCAACCGACGACAGTTTCGTAGAGCAATTACCGATTGTTCAAGTGGAAGTGCTTGGGATTTCTCGATCGCTGATTCTAATGGGCCAATAGTAAGGGTGAGGGGAGTACGGAATTCATGGGAAAGATTTTGAAAAAATTCGGTTTTTTGGCGATCTAGCTCAAGAAGTTGCTGTGCTTGTTGGCGAGTCTTTTGAAAGAGATTAGCCTGCTGGACAGCGATCGCTGCTTGAGCTGCCACAGCTTGCACCAAAGACACTTCTTCGGGTTGCCATTGTCGTGGCAGACTATTTTGACGCATAGAAATACTGCCAATAATCTTACCATCAGATAGTAGTGGAACCATGAGCAGCGATCGGGCAATTGAACGTAATGGTAAATCGGCGATATTCCATTCTGGATTTTCACGCAAATCCGAGATGGCAACAGGTTGCTTGGATTCAATTAAAGCTTGAAAGACTGGATTAACCGAAATATTGGCAATCGATTGTGGTAATACTGGTTCGTTCGGATTTGACCGATCATGAACTACCTCATTAGGATCGAGTAAATGTAAGCCGACACAGCGCAAATAATGATCTTCTTCTGTCCATAAAGATAAAGCGCAACTTTCCGAATTTAAGGCTTGTCCTAATTGCTGGGTAATTGACGCAAAAATCTTTTGAGGATCAAGACTTGATCGGATCGTACTCGTAATCGTATTGAGCAAAGATTCCCTTTTCGCAAGTTCTTGAATGCGATCATAAGCTCTAGCACGAGAACTGACGATCGCAGCTTGATCGGCTGCTAACTCAATCAAGTCTAATTCATCGCTATTCCACAAATGGGGAATGTCGCAGTGATAGAGAGCCAGCATTGCTAAGCATTCTTGCTGGACTTCAAGGGGAACAAATAAAACTGATTTGATGTTCGCTTCGGCGTAGATAGATTTATCAGTTTCCGAAACACGCTGATCGTCATCAATGTTACTAATTGCGACCACCTGCGATCGCAGGGTGAGAATCTTCGATAGCTGAGGCAACTTTGCGATCGGTTGGGCGATTGGCTGACTGCAATAGGCAAAATAGTCTTCTGAAAGTATCCTCGCCTCAGATAGTCGTAAAATGCTTCCAGAAACTTCAAAATTACGGGCAATAGATTCAGCGATCGAGGCAATAATTTCCCGATATGGTGCGGCACTATCCACTGATGAAGCGATCGCATTTAGGAGTGATTGTTGGCGCAGAGTGCGGCGTAGCTCCGCAGTCCGATTTCGCAGAACATTGTGAGTATCAATGGCTTGACTTACCACATTTCTGAGTTCTACTTCATCCCAAGGCTTCGTGACATATTTAAACACCTTGCAAGTATTAATCGCCTCAACCAAATCCTCAACATCGGTATAGCCAGTCAAAATAATCCGCATCGTGTCGGGATATTTAACCGCCATTTGACTCAAAAATTCGGTTCCACTCATGATCGGCATTCTTTGATCAGAGATAATTACGGCAACTTCCCCTTCGCGATCAAGTAAGTCTAGAGCTTCCAAGCCACTATTGGCTCGCAAAACTTGATAATCTCGATAAAAAGTCCGAAATAGTAAATCCAAGTTATCGGGTTCATCATCGATAACTAGCAACTTAGGTTTGGGGGCGATTTGCGAACCCATGGAGCTACTTCTTCCTAAAAATTTTGATGCCGAAATACTCTGGATTTAAAGTATCAGAGAACACTAGTGTGAATGAACTTGAAATTGATAAGCTTAACTTGGTTCTGAATATACTTCCTTTTGCATCATAAACGATACTCCTTACGTGTTTTTGCCTAGTCAGTAAGTTGTTGGAATTAGACGTAGGATGGGTTAGCGATAGCGTAACCCATCATTAAACAACTAATTGATGCGTTACATTTCACTAACGCATCCTACATTTAACTAAGCATTCCTACTCATGTAACCAACAACTAAAAGAACAAAACCGATGTGATGAACATAGCTCACCACATCAGTTTTGTTCTTTTACTGAGCCAAGCTTTGGCGATGGATTAAAGCTGATTGAGCCTCTTCACGATCATCGAAATGGATTTTTTCCCGCCCGATAATTTGATAGTCTTCATGCCCCTTACCTGCGATCAGAATTGTATCGCCTGATTGAGCCTCAAAAATAGCAGTTTGGATACATTTATGCCGATCGCCTTCGATAGTCATTGGCTTATCCCCTATATCAGCGTTGACTCCAACTACGACATCATCCAAAATTCGCTGGGGATCTTCAGTACGAGGATTGTCAGAAGTCACATAAACTCGATCGGCAAGTCTAGCGGCGATCCCACCCATTAACGGACGCTTGGTACGATCGCGATCG
>JANNDZ010000886.1:0-4533 GCA_031378395.1 Pseudanabaena sp. OTE_75_metabat_487_sub | reverse complement strand
CGCTTTGCGTCCTCTCTCTCTTTTGTTTGTAGACATTATGAGCGTTTTTTGATAAACCATTAGCTAAGAATTTAGAAACGAGGTCTACTGTGCGCCAGCTTAATTTTGTCGTCATATTTATCATTGCCCTTGCATTGGTATTGTTTTCCTTGCAAAACACCTCCCCAGCATCCATCCAAATCATCCCTCAGCTTAAAGTAGCCGCGCCGATCTCCGTTGAACTGATCTTGGCAATGGGACTAGGTGCAGTTTTAGCTTGGATATTTAGCGTCTGGTCTGGATTACAAAAATCCATTGACATGCGTAATAAAAATGTCCAGATCCAGAATTTGCAAGAAACTGTGCAGGACTTAAGCGTTGAAATTGAGGAGCGCAAGCGTTTGGTTTCTGCCTCTGCGATCGATGTTGAGATCGACGAAGACAAGTCTAAAAACTAAAATATGGGGCGCATTAGTGCCTTTTATTTTATACAAAATCAGATTTTCTGACCATTTCACCGCAATCGATGATATTTTTAAACATCCGCTTCTCGTAAGCTCCATGCCCTTATCGATCGCAGAATCAGTTACCAAAGATGCCATAGCCCTCCTGATTGATCTTGCAGAACGAGGCGAGATTGATCCTTGGGATGTGCAGGTGATCGATGTCGTCGATCGCTTTTTGTCGCGGTTAATTGTTAGCGATCGCCGCGATTTATATGATTCGGGTCAGGCGATGCTCTACGCATCAATGCTGGTATTGCTCAAAGCCAACTCATTATCGGACAGTCAAGCTGTCTATGAACAAGAAGCCGCCGATGATGAACTGGGAGAAGAATCTGAGATGGTCGCTGATGCGTTGCGTTTACCAACGGACTTTGATAAACGGTTGCGACGATTGCCAGTGGCTTTGCCTCCAAAAGCAAGACGGATCACCCTAGAAGAGTTAATCGCCCAGATCGAGGCGATCGCAGAGGTAGTTGATCGTAAGACTAGCAAGCCTGCCAAGCGTCCTAGCCAAGGCAAAGTTGCCCGCAAAGCTGCGATGAAAGCGATCGCCCAGCTCGCTCACAAAGAAAATTTATCGGAGATGGTAGAAGAAATTGAGCGCTATTTTTTACTTCATCCTGATGAGGAGATTGAGATATCTGACCTAGCAGCAGTATTTAACGATCGTGTAGGCGTATTTTGGGGATTATTACTAATGTCTTCACAGTCCAAAGTGGAATTGTTTCAAGCTGAGTTTTATGGCAAGATCCAAATTGTGCCAACTATCAAAACTCCATCAATCAAAGAAATCCCATTTCCTAATAGTTCAGCTAATCCCACAGTAGAATCTACTCAGTTACAATTGAAATTCGCTGAATTAAAAGAAGTTTCGTGAAGCATCTAATTTTGTTTGACTATTATCCTCCTGAACACCTACAGCAAGCCATGAACAATCTAAGCACTAAACTTTCTGTAGGAACTTCGCAAAGCGAGTCTCTTATAAAAAGTTTATCTTTGATTTTATCGAAATTTGTTGTAGGTGTGGGTGCGATCGCGATCGGTTTAGCTAGTTTTGCGCCTGTTTCGTTAGCTCAGGTGCGTACCTCCATCTATAAGCCAACCGCGATCACCAGTGGTGTAGATGTTAACGATATTCTCACCGACAAAGATATTCCGACAGGGCAGAAAGGGTTTGCGCGTGACTATGCAATCACTGTCCAGAAAGATGAGCGTTTGGAAATCTCGGTAAATTCTGGAGGCTTTGATACAGTCTTGAGCCTGTTAGATAGTGCTGGCGAAGTTGTCGCCGAAAATGATGATTCTGTCGGTGATAATACCAATTCCCTCATCTTTTTTAAAGTACGTCAATCAGGGAATTACATTGTGAGAGTTTCGTCATTTGGCGGTAGTAGTGGCGGTAAATATACGTTGAGAGTCAACAAACTCCAAGTTGTAAAATGAAAAATCATTACGGCGGGCTTCGCCCGCCGTAATGATTTTAACTCTCATCATTATCCATAAAAGGTTTTTCATGGGCGGGTTTAATACTTCGCCAAATATAGTCACTATAATCTTTTCCATCTAGAAGAGAAAATAAAATCGTGTGATTTTGGCAAGTCAAGATATGTTTTGCCATTTCTTTGCGATCGCTGCGATCGACTATAGCGATAATCCTCTCAAAGTCAGCCTTGGCAGTATCTTCAATTTGTTGATATTGCGCAATCAGATTAGCCTTAGTTTCTTTTACCCAACTGTAAAACTCATCGGGAACCCGCTCTAAGATATCCTCAAAGGGAGTTTGATCACGCAACATCTCCCAAATTACTTTGCTAGTGACTTGAGTGAGTACACGATGCAATTTCACATAATCAGCAAACTTAAATTTAAGCCGCAATCCACTCGCAAAACGAATGACAAAGCCCTCTTGATTCTGCTCATTGAGATTGCTAATTGCTTCTAAATCTTTCAATCCATCATATCTTTTAGCGATCGGGAACCCCAAATGTGTAAACGACTCAATTGCATGTTCTCTTCCCGACTTCGTTTCAATTACTGCCAATAATACTAAACCTTCCAAATCTCCATAATCAACCACAATGCGATTAGTAGGATAGATAATCTCAAATAAATAGGTTAGCGATCGATCTAGTAATGGAATTGCTTCAAGATAAATTGACATCAAGATTTGATTAGCTTTAATTGCTTGATCAGAGTTAAAGCTACCTCTAGAGGCAATATACGGCTGATCATGATGCCAATACATAATCCCTAGGGAACCATCCAGTTTTTCATAAACATCAAAAGGTTCTGAAGGAAGAGCTTCTTTATGTTCTTGGAGATTAAAGAATTTTGATAAGGGTCGAGATGCAATATTACCACTTCGATCAAGAATTAAACCCCGACATTGGATAGTTTCAGGAGTCCATAAGCGATCATACTGAGCTTTGGCAGTATAGTTATAGATAAATAAATCACCGCTGGAATGAGGGCGTTTGGTGATGTATCCTTCACTAATTAGTTGATCTATTTTCTCCGAATTGATAGCACTCATTTTATGTCCCTTGGTAATTTTAAAATATCGCAATCATTCTGATGTTGCGTGGAAGAAATTCCTGCGATAGCGGAAGTCTAGGGCTGGCACGGGGGCGCAGCCCCTACAGCATCCATATTGTTTAGTAGGAGCAATCCCCGCGTGGTTGCCCTGCCACTCTAGCAGCAAGAGATTAATCATCTACGTCCCACGTAACATCAGTATATAATCAAGTCAATCAAACTAAATTTAGAGAAATTTAGAATTATGACTGTTGCCACAACATCGAAACCTCTTAAAGTCCTAATTGTTGAAGACGATCCACTTATCCAACTCGGACTAGAGCAATCCCTTTCTCAACAGCCAAACATTACTGTAATAGGCATCGCAGAAGATGGCTATATCGGCGTAAAAATGGCTCAGGAATTGCGTCCTGACATTATCGTAATGGACATTGGAATGCCAAGATTGGATGGAATTTCCGCAACCCAAAAAATCAAGGCAGCATCACCTAATGTTCATATTGTGATGCTTAGCTCCCATACTGATGATACAGAAATTATTGCGGCACTATCGAGTGGAGCCGATGCCTACTGTGTCAAAGGCACTTCTACAGAGAGCCTTTTAGCTGCTTTTGCAGCCGCTATGGATGGCGCTACTTATCTTGATCCTCAAGTTGCTCGCAAAGTAATGGATCATCTCAAGCCACCAACGCAACCTGAAAATACTTCACATCTATCGCAACGAGAATTAGAGGTGCTGAGATTAATTGTTGAAGGTAAAAGTAATCCCGAAATTGCTAAAGTGCTGTACCTCAGCCCCAATACGATTAAAACTCATGTGCGGGGTATCATGAACAAATTATCTGTTGACGATCGCGTACAAGCAGCAGTAGTAGCTCTGCGATCGGGTTTAGTAAATTGAGCAAGGTCAGTTGCAAAGCGCTGACCTTGCTTTCAGCAATTCTTATTATAAAAATCGGTTTCATAATGAGAATTGCTACCTTGCTTTTGGGATCATATGGTGATTGGTAATAACACTATATAATTAAGACTAAACATGCCGAGCAACAAAACAGAGCAACAAAAATTGTGGCGCATACCTTTTTAGTACAACCTGGTAAATGGACTATCGAAGGCAATTGGATAGATAAAGATTCGATGTCAATTCAAGTCAAGGGTAGAACTTTGGTAGGTTGGTCAAGGGATAACTTTTGGTTCACAATGGTTACGAAGCTGACTTTCCCCAACACAGATCGCGAAGAATTAACCATGGCTTACAAAGGCAGAATTGACTCAGACGAGCGCCGTTTTGCATTTGTTGTTGATGATAGCTCTCTGGGTAAGGTTGAAGGGGAAGGCATAATTGGACCAGATTCCATTATTCAACGTTACTGGGTAATGGGCGACAAAAAAATGCGAACAGGTTTCCAGACTCTTTATCGTCGGGATAGTAATATTTACTCTTTAGCTAGTGGCATTATTGCGGGTCAAAATCTTGAAAGCACAATGGAAGCAGTATTAACACGTCACATGG
>JANNDZ010000880.1:0-1588 GCA_031378395.1 Pseudanabaena sp. OTE_75_metabat_487_sub | reverse complement strand
TGCCCCTTAATCAACAAATCCGAAGCAGCCACCGCAAACGAGCGCGGATTGTAATCCTGCCCGAACACTTTCACGATCGCCTTTTGGTTATGCGCCAAAATCCAATTTTGCGCCTCCGCCAACATCCCACCCGTACC
Organism: Pseudanabaena sp. OTE_75_metabat_487_sub; assembly: GCA_031378395.1. Lineage (GTDB taxonomy): Bacteria > Cyanobacteriota > Cyanobacteriia > Pseudanabaenales > Pseudanabaenaceae > Pseudanabaena. Next base: position 1,451 of record JANNDZ010000880.1, on the reverse strand, counting down.
ACAGGCTGGATCGCACACCGTCACAATCGGACTACCGCCCGTCAGAATATCGCCATCAGGCTCCATCAACAAATTCACCATAAGCTGAATCACCTCACGGGGTGTAAAGTGATCCCCCGCCGTCTCATTCGCCGCCTCATTAAACCGCCGAATCAAATCCTCAAACACCAGCCCCATCGTGATGTTATCCACGCGATCGGGATGTAAATCCATCTCCGCAAACTTAGCAACCACTAAATAGAGCCGATTTGACTCCTCCATTTTCTCGATCTCAATATCAAACTCAAAGCGATCAAAAATCTTGCGAATATTCTCCGAGAAGCCATTTTTGTAATCTTGTAAATGCCGCCCCACATTATCAGGATCACCTTTCAAAATCTGGAAATCAAGAGGACTATGGTTATGAAAACCTAATGATTCGCCATTTTTATCCTTAGCAAAAGCATTCAGTGTCGCGTCCACATTGGTAATCTTGCCACTAGCTTGAAGCTGAGCATATTTCTTCAATACCTGCGGCTTGCTTGCCTCTAACACACAATCAAAGCGCCGCAACACCGTCATCGGCAACATCACCCGTTCATACTGCGGTGGACGATAAGGACCACGCAACAGGTCAGCAACAGACCAGATAAAGTTTGATAGTGACTGGAAACTGGCTGAACTCATACAATTAATATTTGGTGTTGATGCTGTATCGTTTTTCGTAAACGCGATTGAGAAATTTAGGGTCAATATTGAGGCTGTAGCATAGCTTTAACCACTGGTTGAGCATAGCATGGCGATATATTCCTCTTTGCTGAAAACGTCTTGCAGAGGTAACAACCTTGCCTTGAGCCAGCAATGGCTTCGAGAATTGACATAGTAGATCGCTTAGCACCGTATCTTCAAAGATATCGAGATCGGGGACATTACCAATTTCAGCTAATAATTGACGCTTAATAAATGGACAATGATCGAGATAAACGAGCCCTTTTTGCTTTACGCGAATATTATCTGAGTACCAAGACGTAAAATGCAATAACCAATGTGAAAAGTCAAAGCTATGGCAAAATGCACCCCAACTTCGACCTGATTGTAAAGCTTGCTCAATTAGCTGTAGGGCAATTTGCTCTGGTAAGAGCGTTGCAGGATGATGTAACAAAATTATGTCGCCCGTGCTGATGGCAATACCATCATTTAGTCTCTGGGCGCGATTTTTGGCAAGCGATCGCACAACTAGCATTTCAGGCGATCGTGCTGCATATTCATCCAAAATTAGATCTGTCCCATCTTCACTAGCACTGACTACAGCAATAATTTCTTTTTCGCAATTTTGAGGAACTAATTGGGCTATTAGATTCGTGAGAATTCGGTCTAAATACCCATGCCGAATTTCATTGAGACAGGGCAGAATTATAGATAAGCGCATATAGTCATTCCCCAATGAATAATTAGTGATGTGCGGCAAAGCC
>JANNDZ010000863.1:0-3349 GCA_031378395.1 Pseudanabaena sp. OTE_75_metabat_487_sub | reverse complement strand
GAGCCTGTCCTTCTCCACGTATTTCTTTGATCTCACGGGTGATGGCTAAACGCTTTTCCTGATATTCGATTGCCTTAGCGTAGTTACCTTGAGAGCGATAGGCATTGCCGAGATTGCCCATCGCATTCCCTTCGCCTTGACGGTCTTTGATTTCGCGGGCAATGACTAAACGCCGTTGGTGATAGTCGATGGCTTTAACATAGTCGCCTTGAGCATAGTAGTTCATTCCCAAATTACCTAAGGATGAGCCTTCGCCACGACGATCGCTAATCTCACGGGTAATGGCTAAACTCTGTTCATGGTATGCGATCGCTTTGGCATAGTTTCCCCGCGCACGGTAGACAACACCCAGATTGATCTGAGCTTCCGCTTCGCCACGCCGATCGCCAATCTCTTGGGCGATCGCTAAACTCTTACTATGGGATGCGATCGCCTCTTCATATTTCCCCAGTGATTCGTATGTTTTCCCTAAATTTCCGAGTGTATTCAATTCACTCTGGCGATCTTTGATTTCGCGATAGATATTTAGTGCTTGTTGAAATAACTCAATTGCTGATTCGCACTGACCAGCTTGGCATTGCTGTAGCCCTTGTTTATTCAGCCGATCCGCTTCTGCTTTGCGGTCTTGATTTGTTTGCACTTGAGCCGCCACAAAAGGCAGATCAGGAGATATCACGATCCCGAAAAGCCCAGTTGTAAACACAAACATTAACGAATAGAACCGAGAAGACATGACATCACCATCAAGTTTGCATCACAATTGTATAGCAATTGATGAATCTCTTGCTGTCAGCGTAGCAGAGCAATGCCCCTACCCCAAAATTTAGATTGCTGTAGGGGCTGTGCCCGTGCCAGCCCTAAACCCCAGCTATCACAGGTAAGCTGAGCTATTAGTTTGTAGTACTGATCTCAATTAATGGAATTAATACGCCATTTTGGAGCTGTCCATTGGTGCTGAGTTCACTATGACAGAGATATAAGCGAACGCCTGTGCGATCGAGTAAATCCCTAAGTAACCTCTGTAAACGTTGCATATCCGTATCACGCTGATTTTCGATTGTCCATAATGTTCCATTCCAGCCTTTTAGGAAAAGTGGCGCACCGAATAGAGACGCAGCTCCACCCTGCAACCATAGATCAGAACTAGCATCCAGCCAAAATTGCCAACGGTGCGATCGCCTTGCCATCCGATATTGGATGATTGTCGCGAGGACAACGCTATCTTCAGGTTGATTAGGCGCATAGGGATTGGCAGTGACAGTACCTTGCCGAATCAGTTGAATGAAATTTTCGAGAATGACAGCATCTTCAAGATCGAGGCGATATCCCAATTGCCAATAATATTGAGCAGTCTCAATTAATGATTGCAAGGTAGAAGTATGTTCGTAACTGAGTTTACGTGGTTTAAAGAAAGCCTGAATAGCGCGATCAACAAATAGCAATGGCGCATCCTTGGGCGATTGTTGTTCTATCCATTGACGCAATTTTTCATAGGCTTGAGTCGCTTCATAGCCAAGGCGATTCCATTGGTTATAGGTTTCCGCCTCCAGCAACTTTGGGCTTTCTGGATGTCTAGCAAAGCAATAGTCAGCTAGCATTCCAGCACGCACTGGATCGATCGCTTCCGTAAGCACGACTAACATCTCAGCAATATGATCGCGGCTCACGAGCTGCCCAAGGTTCGGATAGACCAATGTGATTAGGGTAAGTAGCGATCGCACTTGAGCAGAATAGGACAATGGGCGTTGATCGTTGAGTGGAGTAATATTAATATTCTTTTTGCGTAGAATTTCAGCGATCGCATAGTTAGCAATATTATCTAATCCAGGGGCAATAATGGCGATCTCGTTGGCTTTGATTTCACCCGATGCGATCGCTTCAGCAATCGTTTCGGCAACATTGCGGAATAATTTGGCACGAGAAACAGATTCAATCGATTTAATCGAGGAGTAGGGTTCGATAAATTGTAAAATCGGTTCGCTGACGACTTGCAGAACTGATTCAGCAATTTCAGAGCCTAAAGTATGATTAGCATGGGGTAAACTTACAATTTCACATTCTGATTTGAGTGACTGCCAATATTCAGGATCGCCACCTAATCCTAATCTTGCCGATCCGTCAGGATTAAAAGTAAACATGCCGATCGCATTATTTTTAAGTAGGAATTTGCATAAGTCGTAGGCGATCGCAGGCATCTCATCAGCGCGATCGACGATAATATATCGAAATCTTTCCTTAAGTTTGCGTTGATATTGAGGATTGGGAAGTAAATAATGGGCAAACAAATCCGTAATAATTCCATAGGTGAGCAAGCCCCGCTCCCAACAATACTTGCGCCATTCTTGCAAAGCTTCATCAATTTCTTGCCATTGTTCTAATATATTGTTCTCAGCACCTTCCGAGTTTTCTGGAAGATTAGTCTCGATACCAGCATTTAAAATCGCTGGAATCTCGGTAATCTCACGACCACCATAGGCCGCTAATAGAAACAAATCTAATAATCTACGGACAAGGCGATCGCGCCCAATACCTTCCATTTGCAAGGTTCCTGTTTCGATGCGATCTTTCCAGAGCTTATTCGCGAGTTCTTGCTCATTCTCAACTCTTAGGAGCAAAGGAAACTGTGCTTTTAGATCGAGTTTTTTGACTAATAATGTCCAAAATAAGCGCACTTCATCTCGGAAAAAACTTAGCGGGGTGACAGCGGTGACAGGATAGCTGCCATGAGTTGCGATCATTAAGCGATCGCTAAGCTCACGGCGCTGTTGAGAATCGACTGTAAGAACCAAAACTTTTTGGGAAGCCGCTTGAGGATTAGACTGGTACGCAAAATCCGTTTCTGACCAATCACAAAATTTCTGAACTATTCGCTCAGTCTTGCCACTTCTACTACCGCCCTCAATCCACAAATTTGTCATATCAAACTTTCAGTTCCATCATCTTTACGGTAGCAGCAGCTCTGCACTCAAGTGCGCGGCTCAAAGCTCAAGCCCTAACATTGTAAGCTAATGGAGAAAGATCGCTCGACTATATTGCACCAGCATTGGCTAGAATTTAGAAAAAACGTCCTGATCTATGGAAATCCAGTAACCATCTAAAAATATGGCAGTTGAAGTTACAGAAGATTATCGTACTTTGTTAGAGGAAATGCGCGATCGCGCCAAGCTTGCGGCTAAGGATGCTTACACATTTGACTTTCTAGAATTAGTGGCATTTCTCAGCTCCTGAGCAGGTTGATAGGTTATTAGGAGGAATATAAGCGGTTTGATTTGGATGCGGATGTTGGATATACGATCAGGAATGGCTTGTAAGGGCAGTTCATGAATTGCCCTTACAACAAAAATTCACA
>JANNDZ010000844.1:0-3680 GCA_031378395.1 Pseudanabaena sp. OTE_75_metabat_487_sub | reverse complement strand
AATAGACATTATAGAGTGAATAATTAGGCGTGCGCGGCTTCGCCGCGTACGCCTAATTATTCACTGGGAAGGGAGTAGCTAACTCTTTTTTTGCTGTAGATTAGGACAACTCAAACTCCAAATGTAAGAAAAGCGACACTTCGCGTCACTTTTCTTGCATTTGGGGTTTATGTCATTACAAAAATAATGAGGTTTAAGCAGTTTTCGCCTAAAAGAACTAGAATAATTTTCTTAAAATTTATTGGTTTTAGCATTGATTACAAAGTGATATAAATCTTGCCTACCATTTATTTGTGATCACAAGGAGCAATACCATGCCTGAGAATGTGGAAGATAATGCGATCGCAAAGGCAATTAATCTACTTGATAGTTATCCAGAGTTTATAGATTTACTAACTCTCGATATTGGCTTGTTTCAAGACTTGCGAGCAACAGTTTGTGATGATTTAATCTTTTCAGACTTGGTGACCGTCTATCTTAATTCAGCGGAAAATTTGATAGATAAAATTCAGATTGCTTTTACTAACCAAGATGCTGATAAATTTGCAATTGCTTCCCATTCTCTAAAATCGACCAGTGCCAGTATTGGAGCAACTAGACTGTCTAAAATCAGTAAGTATTTAGAAAAAGCTAGCAAAACAGGAGAAATTACTGTTTCTGCTGATATTTTAAATCTCCTCAATAATGAATATACTGAGGTAATTAAGGCAATCCAAACCTGTATCATTGAGTTTATGGCACAATGATCACACATTAACTAGATTGCTAATCTATGCAAGTTCCTGCGATCGCGATCACGCCATTTTCTCAAAAACTCAAAGCTCCATTTCTAAAACGTCAAATCTCCATATTGCAGATCAATTTAGGTAAAATTTGTAATCTTGCTTGTACACACTGTCATGTTGAAGCTAGTCCAACTCGCACCGAAGAATTAACTCCAGAAATTTGCCAACAGTTAATCGAAATCATTCGTCGGTTTCCCGAAATTCAGACAGTAGATCTGACGGGGGGTGCTCCAGAAATGCTGTATGGATTTCATGCTTTAGTTAAGGCAGCAAGAGAACTTGGTAAAGAGACGATCGTTCGTTCTAATTTGACGATTTATTTTGAAAAGGGATACAGCGATATCCCTGAATTCTTTGCTCGAAATCAAGTGCGAGTTGTTGCTTCTATGCCTTGCTATCTGGAAGACAATGTGGATAAGATGCGTGGCAAAGGTGTATTTGATCAATCAATTCAAGCTTTGCAATGGCTAAATAGGCTTGGCTATGGTTCTGCTCCTAATTTGATTTTAGATTTGGTATACAATCCGCCGCTTCCAAATTCTAATAAATTTTCTCTTGCTCCCAATCAACAAGGTTTAGAAATAGCTTATAAAACCCATCTGCAAGACAATTTTGGAATTGTGTTTAATAACCTGTTTACAATTACCAATCTTCCCATTGGCAGAAGTAAGTTTCATTTGCGTCATCGCAAATTAGAAGAAGAATATTCGCAGTTTTTAGAATCTCATTTTAATCCTGATACACTTAATCGCTTGATGTGTAGGAACCAACTTTCGGTTGATTATCAAGGCAATATCTATGATTGTGATTTTAATCAAATGGAGAATTTGCCAGCGCGATCGCCTAATGGTGAATCTCTGACTGTGGCAAAAATTTTAGAACTAGACTCTTTAGATATCATTCAAGAAATTCAAACCGACGACTATTGCTATGGTTGCACAGCAGGAAGCGGCTCTAGCTGTGGTGGAGCATTGTTATGACTGTGCTTACCCAAAATTAGCTCTTAGCCCACACTTTAGTAGAGGGCTTTCGTGATGTAAGCAGACAATCTAGACTTGTACAAGGTAACCTAGAATTGCGGTTTAGATTGATTTAGGGATTTTGTAGTGGATACTCGGCAAAAAATCGGGGTGATCGGCGGCGGCCAGCTTGCGTGGATGATGGCGATCGCAGCCAAAGATCTTGGTGTTGAGTTAGCCGTTCAAGCCGCTAGTCCCGATGACACAGCTGTATATGTTGCCGATCGCGTAATTTATGGAAAAGTTGCTGATGCTAGTGCCACAGCCAAGCTTGCTGAGTATTGCCAAGTAATTACCTTTGAGAATGAATTTGTCGATCTAGTTTCTCTACAAAAACTTTGCGATCGCGGCTTATTGTTTTTACCAAAGCTAGAAACTTTGGCGATTTCTGTCGATAAGCTCAATCAACGCCAACATTTCCGCGATCATCAGATTCCCACACCAAAATTTTATCGTGTCGATACAGAATTAGAACTTTTAGCATCTGCCGAACATCTAGGCTATCCCTTAGTTCTCAAAGCGCGACGACATGGCTATGACGGCAAAGGAACTTGGGTAATTACCAATGAAATCGAATTGCGTTCGGCTTGGGAAAGTATGCATAAATTACCTGCGATCGCAGAAGCTTTCATTCCCTTTGAACACGAACTTGCTGTGATTGTGGCGCGATCGGAATCAGGAGAGATCGTCATTTATCCCGTTGTCGAAACCTTGCAAACCAATCAAGTTTGTCGTCGTACGATTGCACCTGCTCGTGTTGCACCCAAAGTTAGCGCACAAGTAGAAACCATTGCCAAACAAATTGTGACTACTCTTGATGCGATCGGTGTATTTGGAATCGAATTCTTTTTGACCGCCGTGGGGGAAGTCAGCGTTAACGAAATTGCACCGCGCACCCATAATTCAGGACATTACACCATCGAAGGCTGTCAAACTTCGCAATTTGAGCAATTATTACGTGTCGTCAGTGGAATGCAACTTGGTAATGTGTCGATGCTTGCACCTGTGGCGGTAATGGTCAATTTGCTGGGTTTTGAGAATGCTACAGGTATAGATGCCGATTATTTAGACAAACGAGCTACGATCGCAAGCTTCCCGAATACACACATACATTGGTATAACAAAACGCGATCGGCGATTGGGCGTAAGCTTGGTCACGTTACGATTTTGGCAGAAACTCACGATATTGCTATAGATATTAGCGATCTCATCGAACATATTTGGTATAACAATTAATGCCAAACCTAAATATGTAAGGATGCGCCCCGCAGGGGCGCATCCTTACATATTTAGGGATTTGGTAGATCAAGCCAAAATGCTGATATTGAAAGCGTTTCAAATAAGCGCTTTAGCCGATGAAAACTCTTTTCGCTTCGTGAGAAGTTATATATGCGTCTCAATTGTTTCATTGAACAAGAGTTAGCGGGAAATGGATTTACTGATGTTGCCATTTACCCGCTTTTTTTTCGTGTAATTTCGTATAAAAGGTGGTGCTTCGCACCACCTTTTATACAGTTTGGCTGGCATGATAGGAACTGCGCACCAAAGCCCCCGATCGGACATGGGCAAAACCAATCTGTTTTGCGATCGCCCCTAGTTCGTCAAATTCTTCAGGAGTCCAATATTTCTGCACAGGTAAATGCTCAAGTGAAGGACGTAAATACTGCCCAATTGTCAGGGAACTACAACCGATTGCATACAAATCTTGCATAGTCTCAGTTAGCTCCTCCAAGGTTTCGCCATGCCCCACCATTAGCCCTGATTTGGTAATAATGCGCGGATCGATCTCCTTCACTATTGCCAAAACCGACAGCGATCGCTCGTACTTTGCGCCACGCCGCACTTTACCCTGCAACCGTCGTACTGTCTCAATATT
>JANNDZ010000755.1:0-7405 GCA_031378395.1 Pseudanabaena sp. OTE_75_metabat_487_sub | reverse complement strand
GGGTTTTAGTGCGAGTCCAAAAATTGAATAGTGAAAAATATTGCTAAGCCGATCACTGAAATAATACTGGTGATGATCGTGATAATAATGAACTTGCGATCGCTAGCACCATAGAACTTATTTGGCAGCGAACTCGCCAATACCATTATCCCAATTACTACGAGAATCCCAATAAATAAGGTGCGATTCATAATTTTTTAATTTTAAATTATTTAAAGAGGCGACGCGAAGCGGCGCTTCTCTATAATAAAGCCATACCTTACGAAATCTCTCTATGTCCGATTGGTTGTGGCTTCAGCGATCGCTACCTGAAAATATGACAGGTGCAGATATATGGGAATCGCTCTATGCTGACGAACCGATTACAGTTCTACTAGAAAGTCCAGCCATAGTCCCTTCAAAATTAGCAAGATATTCGATTGCCGCAGGAAAACCTCGACAGATCTGGACTCCTGAGGTAGGCGAGATTCTGCCATGTCTTGAAAAATTGCGATCGCGGATGCAGTCTTCTCAAAATTCTAATTCTGCTTTACCCAATCATTTACCCTTCACAGGCGGATATTTGGGTTGGTTAGGATATGACCTCGCTTGGGAAATTGAGCGACTGCCCTATACCAAGCCAGACACTTTGCCATTTCCAGTTGCTTTTTGGTACGAGCCATCTAGCTTTGCTGTGATCGATCATCAGACTCAAAATATTTGGCTAGCCGCTAGCGATCTCGATGAGTTAACAGTATTGAGCGATCGATTAAGCAAAGGACTTCCTCCAACTCAAACTTTGTTCCCGCAGAAGGTGGGAACAAAGTTTACCTGTACACCAGATCAACTCAATAGGTCGGTATCCCCGCCGAAGGCGGGGATACCGACCTATTCACCAGATCAGCAAGGCTATGAAGACATGGTGAATAAGGCAAAACAGCATATTTATGCTGGAGATATTTTTCAGGCGAATCTCTCTATGCGTTACGGCTACCCTTGGGCATCGGATGGATGGCAACTGTACCGTCATTTACAAAAAATTAATCCATCGCCATTTGCTAGCTATTGGCGCACAACTTGGGGAGAAGTAATTAGCGTTTCCCCTGAGCGGCTGGTCAGCTTGCGCGATCGCCATGCCGAAACTCGACCGATCGCAGGCACAAGACCACGCAGTAAAGATAAACAACAAGATCGCGAATTTGAGCGCGAATTACTTGCCTGTACCAAAGAGCAGGCCGAACATATTATGCTTGTTGACCTTGAACGCAATGACCTCGGACGAGTCTGTGAATGGGGCAGTGTAAAAGTTGATGAACTATTAGCGATCGAAAGATATAGCCACGTTATGCACCTTGTCAGTAATGTCGTGGGGACATTACGCAGCGATCGCGACTTTGTCGATCTCATTCGGGCTACTTTCCCAGGGGGGACAATTACAGGCTGTCCCAAAGTCCGCTGTATGGAAATCATCGAAAAGCTGGAGCCACAGCGCCGCAGTTTGTTTTATGGCTCCTGTGGCTATATTGATCGACGCGGCAATGTGGATCTAAATATTCTGATTCGGACTTTGCTCAAAACTGATAATCATATCTGGGGACAGGTCGGGGCAGGGATTGTCGCTGATAGTGTTAGCGATCGCGAATGGCACGAATCTTTGCAAAAAGCCCAAGCTCAGTTATCGGCACTAGGTTTAACTTAAGCAACTAGAGATTTGTAGCGCTTTGCGCTGCAAATCTCTAGTTGGGTTTGCGATCCGATAGAATACACAAGCAACTACTATCGCAATACATCCATGATTGGAACCAAGCTTTACGAAGGCAAAGCCAAAATTCTGTTTACAACAGATGATCCTAATATTTTGCTGTCGCGTTACAAAGACGACGCAACCGCCTTCAATGCTCTTAAAAAAGGCACGATCGTTAACAAAGGGGAAATGAACTGCGCGATCGCCTCACATATTTTTCAGTACCTAGAAACTCAAGGGATGGCAACTCACTTCATTAAGCAAGTATCACCTAACGAAATGCAAGTTGTTGCCGTTAAGATTTTGCCAATCGAAGTTGTCGTCCGCAATATTGTCGCAGGAAGTATTTGCAAACGTCTTGGTCTAGAGCAAGGTCAACCTCTCAAAAAACCCCTTGTCGAATTTTTCTATAAAAATGATGACCTTGGCGATCCTCTAATTACTGATGCCCATGTGGCGATGCTCGATCTTGCTACACCCGAACAAGTTGACCAACTTAAACAGCTAGCTTTAGATATTAATCAGCATCTACAAACATTTTTTGATCGCTGCAATTTGCTACTTGTCGATTTTAAGGTGGAAATTGGCGTTGATGCTAATGGGCGCTTACTATTAGCTGATGAAATTAGCCCAGACACCTGCCGTCTCTGGGATAAAGCGATCGCTGACCCAACAGCGCGGATTATGGACAAAGATCGCTTTCGGCAAGATCTTGGTAATATTGCAGAAGCCTATCAAGAGGTCATGAAACGAGTTCTAAGTATCTCAGCATAATTAAAAGAGGAACAAGAATCTATACCGCCCGCTACGCTGGTGGTATAGATTACGGGGCTTTAAATTTAATTGTGCGTAGGCACTTAATTAACTTGAAATTTCGGCTCTGAGATTATCTTTTAGTATTGTCATCACCAGTTAGGCTGATTACATAGGGTATGACCGATGCATATACTAAATAAAATAAGACTCTAGCAATATAGGGATATTGAAAGTTATAGTAATTTATTACTATTGTAATAAATTTCCTGTTTGTGTTTGATCGTCAATAGTTTCTTGTTAATAAATTCTGTAGGTGTTTGGAAGACTTTATGCGTATAAACTTGCTCTTATTCACAGCCATTGCCGCATCCAGCACGTTACTGACGAGTCCTTTGCTGGCACAGGCTGCTCCTGCAAGGCAAGAGATTGCTCAAGCGCCAACTCCGCAGCCAACCACTCCCCCAGCATCTGAAAAGCCTGCTGAACCAAGTACGCCAATCCCTCCCAGCACATCACCAACTTTTGCTCTACCCTCTACCACACCTGCCCCAGCAACTACAACTGAAACTCAAGTGCTGGTGGGCGAAGTTGCAATCAAAACGCCTGAAGGGCAGCCTCCATTACCCCCTGAACTTGAACAAAGAATTTATGATGCGATCGCCACAAAGCCCGGTCGGACAGTAACTCGTACCCAACTCCAATCAGACATTAACGCTGTATTTGCCACGGGCTTTTTCTCGAATGTGCAAGCGGAGCCAGAAGATACAGACATTGGTGTGCGTGTAACGTTCTTTGTACTGCCAAATCCTGTACTCAAGTCCGTCAACACAGAAGGGACAAAGGTTTTAGAAGCAGGTGTAGTTGATCGGATCTTTGGTTCACAGATTGGCAAAATCACTAATCTCAAAGATGTTCAAACTGGGGTTAAAGAACTTGAGAAATACTACCAAGACAAGGGCTATGTCCTAGCTCAGATTGTTGATATCAAGGCAACTCCTGAAGGAAATATTAATCTAGTCGTTTCTGAAGGTGTGATCGAAGACATTAAAGTTGCCTTTATCAACGAAGACGGTAAAACCGTTGACAAGGAAGGCAAACCAGTCACTGGTACGACTCGGGACTTTATCATTACCCGTGAGCTGACGATTAAAGAAGGCGAAATCTTCAATAAAAATACAGTTCAAGGTGATTTACAAAAAGTCTTTGCTCTCGGTTTATTTGAAGATCTCAACATTGGTCTTGCCCCTGGGTCAGATCCACGTAAAGTGATTGTGACTGTCAACGTTAAAGAACGAAACACAGGTTCGATCGCCGCAGGCGCAGGTTTAAGTTCATCAACAGGTTTATTCGGTACAGTCAGTTTTCAGCAGCAAAATCTTGGTGGTAATAACCAAAAACTTGGTTTAGATATTCAGGTTGGTGAACGTGAGTTACTATTTGATCTCAATTTCACCGATCCTTGGCTTGCAGGTGATCCGAATCGGACTTCGTTCACCGCTAATATTTTTAACCGTAGTTTGTTTAGCTATATTTTTGATAGCCCGATTGGGATTGGTGTTGACAACAATAGTCCTCGCATCAACCGACTCGGCACAGGTTTTAGCTTCTCTCGACCTTTGGGTCCTGCCACAACTGCTTCACTGGGCTTACGCTTTGAACGAGTAAGTATTACCAATAGCAATAATAATGAGATCTCTGCGACCGACTCATTGGGTAATCCGCTCTCTGCTAGTGGCACTGGACAAGATGATTTACTATTGCTGCAATTTGCCTATGCTACCGATCAAAGAGACAATCCGATTAAGCCTTCGTCTGGTTCTGTATTTAGGATTGCCACTGAGCAGTCGATCCCAGTTGGCTTGGGTTCAGTATTCTTGAATCGGGTTCGTGCTAGCTACAGTCATTTCTTCCCCGTGAAGTTCTTAAATTTCTCTGAAGGTAATCAGACGCTTGCCTTCAACTTCCAAGCCGGCACTGTAATCGGTACTTTACCTCCCTACGAGGCATTTCAACTCGGCGGTAGTAACTCAGTACGCGGCTGGGATGAAGGCAAAATTGGAAGCGGTCGTAGTTTTGGTATCTTCTCTGCGGAATATCGTTTCCCTGTCTTTAATATCGTCGGTGGAGTCCTGTTCTTCGACTATGGTTCTGATTTAGGCTCAGCCTCATCCGTGCCAGGCAATCCTGCGGGAGCTCGAAATAAACCGGGTAATGGCGCTGGTTATGGCATAGGCGTGCGAGTACAATCGCCCCTAGGTTCAATCAGAGTGGACTATGGTATAGGCTCAAATGGCGGCACGCAATTTAGCTTTGGTCTAGGAGAGAAATTCTAGTCATGCTCTACCAACAGACGATCGCCGCCCCATTTTCGTTGTCGGGGATTGGATTGCATAGTGGCGAGCAAGTTTCTGTAACTGTTAGTCCTGCGCCCATTGACTCAGGTCGTTATTTTGTTTATGGCGAGTCAAAGATTCCTGCGGATACAACTGTAGTCTCGGCTTCGCAACTATCAACAGAATTGCGCCAAAATGGGACTGGTGTCCGCACAGTTGAGCATCTGTTGTCAGCTTTGTTTGGTATGGGTGTACATAATGCCTGTATTGAACTCGATCGCCCTGAACTACCAATTCTTGATGGTTCAGCCCTGCCTTGGGTTGAGGCGATCGCCAAAGTTGGTATCGAAACGCAAATAGAGGGTGATCGTCTACTTGTCCTAGCCGAGTCCATCACGGTCAGTAAAGGTGATAGCTTTGTGACTGCCATTCCGTCAGATACATTGCGCTTTACCTACGGTATCGAATATCCAACTAAGGCAATTGGTGAGCAGTGGTTTAGTTGGTCACCTGCGATCGATAGCTTTAGCGCCAGATTTGCCGAAGAAATAGCCCCTGCGAGAACTTTTACGCTTGCCGCCTATATTGACCAAGCTCGTGCAGCAGGGTTGATCAAGGGCGGTAGTTTAGAGAATGCGCTCGTTTGTGATGCTGATCGCTGGATCAATCCACCTCTACGTTTTGACGATGAACCATGTCGTCATAAACTTTTAGATCTAATTGGTGACCTAAGCTTGCTAGGATTTTTACCGAGAGCGCATATTCTTGCTTATAAAGCTAGTCATAACCTTCATGCTGAATTTGCGATCTCTTTAGCTAAAAAGCTATAGCTACACAAAGCTTTAGCCAAACAAAGCTTTAGCTACACAAAGCTTTAGCCAGACAAAGCTTTAGCCAAATAATTTATTAACCTCCTATGCAAAATTATTAGTTAATATGTCAATTTTGACCGAAGAACCCACCATAAATAGTTCTGAGCTGAATAATGATGGGGAAGACAGCACCCCTAGTCAGATTTTGATGATCGAAGATATTCAGAAATTGTTACCTCACCGCTATCCGTTTCTGTTAGTTGATCGCATTATTAATTTTGTACCGAATAAATCCGCTACAGGAATTAAAAATGTCACCTTTAACGAACCATTTTTTCAAGGTCATTTTCCTGATCGTCCGATCATGCCTGGTGTGTTAATTGTTGAGGCGATGGCGCAAGTAGGCGGTATTGTGTTGAGACACTTACCTGGCATGGAAAATCAACTGTCACTATTTGCAGGCATTGATAAAGTCCGATTCCGTCGCCCTGTAGTTCCTGGTGATCGCCTAACTATTACCACCGAGCTACTAGTTTCACGCAAGCGTTTTGGTAAGATGCATGGGCGTGCAGAAGTTGATGGTCAATTAGCCTGCGAGGGTGAATTGATGTTTTCATTAGTTAATCTTTAATCTTTAATCTCTAGTTTCAAATCTTAATTTGTTATCTGGCGATCCAAGCGATCGCAAATCAAGCGATCTAACTTAGTATCAAGCGAGCCAAACTTTTTATGCCTGTGTCTCATGCGCCTGTGTCTGAATTTATTCACCCGACAGCCATAGTGCATCCTGATGCCCAACTACATCCGACTGTTAAAGTTGGAGCTTATGCTGTCATCGGTGAACAGGTGAAAATTGGCTCTCATTCTGTCATTGGACATCATGCCATTGTCGAAGGGAGAACTGAAATCGGTGATCGCAACCAAATTTATCCAGGGGCAGCGATCGGATTAGACTCTCAAGACTTGAAATATTCGGGTGCTGATAGCCTTGTCCGCATCGGTAATGACAATCGCATCCGCGAGTATGTCACGATTAATCGCGCCAATGAAGCTGATGAAGTTACCTATGTTGGTAACGGTAACTTGCTAATGGCATATGTCCATGTGGGGCATAATTGCGAAATCGAAGACCGCGTGATTATTGCTAATGGCGTGGCTCTTGCAGGACATGTACATATTGAACCCAATGCCAGAATTAGTGGTGTTTTGGGTGTACATCAGTTTGTGCGTATTGGTAGGCTATCGATGGTAGGTGGCATGAGTCGTATTGAGCGAGATGTGCCTCCTTACACTCTAGTTGAGGGAAATCCTTCTCGTGTGAGAACTCTCAATCGAGTTGGCATGGATCGTGCTGGACTCGATGCAGCCACTCAACAAGCCCTGAAGTCAGCCTTTCGATTGCTATATCATCAGGATCTGACGCTAGTGGAAGCTCTTGAGAAACTGGTTACTCTTGTTGATAATCCCCATGTTCAACATTTGCGCCAATTTTTACAAGATTCGATCACCCTTTCTGGACGACGCGGTCCAATTCCCTGTCGTGTTTGATTACGGCAACCCCAAAAAGGAAGAGGCGGCGCGATGCGCCGCCTCTTCCTTTTTGGGATTTACAGCGCTTTGCGCTGTAAACACGTTGTATGCGCTCGCAGATACAGACAGATGTATGTGTTCTAAATTATCAAGGTCATAGAAAATTTCTTATCGTTCTTTTTGTATATAAGTAGATGGGCATAATTAATTACAAACCCAACCCAAACCCTTAAGGTTGCGCCCCTGCGGGG
>JANNDZ010000746.1:0-3499 GCA_031378395.1 Pseudanabaena sp. OTE_75_metabat_487_sub | reverse complement strand
TAGGTCGGCGGATCAAGATTTCTGGCGCTCAGTGGAATAAAGACAATGTGGCTCAAGTTTTGAATCATCGTTGTGCTTATCTCAACGGGTACTTCTATTCTTCTAAGTATATTTACTCAGTGCCTAATTGAGATGCTCCCGTTTAGACTTGCGATCACTGTAGATTTCAAAAAAATGATTTCATTAAATGTGAGCTTCTTTTAGAAATATGTATTAACAAAATGCTCTCATTAGGTAGGCGATTTCTTAATTATAGATGAAAGTGAGACTATGCAAGTATATTAGCTTAAGAAGTTAAGCTAATATACTTGTATAGAACTTGGAGAGTAAATCATGACTAATAATGAGACTGAAATTCAAAAAATTGAATCAAGCGTAAATTCACAAAATCAAATTAATACCTCTAAAAAAGGACTTTGGACTCTTAGCGATATAATTGATGAACAATCAAAACTTATCTCCAGTATCAGTATATTTATTGCTCTTACAGTATTTTCAATTAATTTCTCAACAAAGCAATTTTCCTCCTTACTGTCATCTTGTTTCTTCGGATTGGCAATTCTAGTATTAATTGAGTTATATGTAAATTTACCTCCGTGGAGTCAATGTGAGCAACGACTAATTTTTTTTAATTTTATTATTTTGCAGTCAATACTATTCTTTATTGGATATTATCTGCTTGCATTTCGTGCAGGAGTCTCATATGTTTTACCAATTTTAATAATCAATTTATTCTTATGGATTTTGAAGAAATTTGCGATTGCTATTAATTCACAAATACTATTAAATTCTCTCAGAATACCTACAAAAGTTGATGAAAATGGCAATGAAATATTGGTTTTTCCAGGATTTTTTCAGACTTTTTTAACTCTAAGTTTAGTTGCTTTTTGTAGTTGGATTTCAATACAGCTTCTACCAGCTATTAATTTTTGGCTTGATAAAATACCAAAATCATAGAATTGAAGAAGTAACAGCTTAATGATAAACAGCTGTTAAATCTTGAAAGCATTAAAAATCTTTAGGTAAAACTACTAGAATCTCCCCACTGACAAACCCAGATACATCACGAGTTACAATTACATCCACACTATGCACAACTCCACAAGCATATTGCACCGCATCCTCAAAATCTCGAAAATTAAGTTTGATAGCCTGTTCTAAAACATCTCGATCTACAGGGCAAATATATAGATCAGTTAAGACTTGTGCGATCGCATTTTGGGCTGCTTCCATTCCTGCGGCTCTACGGACAATGTAATAGATGTTGGTGATTGTTGTCGCAGCAATAAATCCCTCAATTTCACCAGCATCAATTCGCGCAAACAATCTCGCTGCATCTTTTACAAATGGCTCACGTTCTTGCAAGAAATCAAGAACAACATTAGTGTCAATCAGAACTCGCATTACTTGTATTTCTCAGTGAGATAGTTAACATAATCGTCCTTAGCATCAAGTTCATCCCTTACAGCCGAACTTTTCGCTATACCTCTAAGGCTCGATAGATTACCACGTTTGACGCTTGGTTGAGACTCCCGTTTTAGTGACTCTAGGAGAGTTTGCACCAACTGCCAGCGATCGCTAATTGGCAATTGCAACGCTTGTTTTTGTAGTTCTTGTGATGTCATAACAAAGAATTTAAAGCTTACTTTTTATAAATTGTAATCTAGTTTAAAAATACGCAAACATAGAAAGCAAAAGTATACTTGTTGTAAGTCATTGGACTAAATCTAATCCCATGCCTGAATCTAATGCTGCGTAGGTCTTGTGATGACATCACAAGACCTATCCTAAAGATTTCTTGTTAAAATACGCACAAAAAAAGGGGCGCTTAGCGCCCCTTTTTGCTTATGATTGCAGCTTTTTCGATTCAATTAGCATCGAATCGATGAGTGGCTGGAGAATCAACTCCATCGCAAAGCCCATCTTGCCACCAGGGACAACCAAAGTCGTATGACGAGACATGAAAGAATCATGGATCATATCGAGCAAGTATGGAAAATCAATCTTGAACTTCTCATGGAAGCAACGATTGGTGTGGATAACAACAAGACTTTCATCAAGAGTCGGAATATCACGACAGATGAAAGGATTGGAAGTGTCAACAGTCGAAACACGTTGGAAGTTGATATGAGTTTTCGAGAACTGCGGTGCAATGTAATTTACATAATCTGGCATCCGACGCAAAATTGTATCGACGATCGCCTCTGCACTATAGCCACGTTCAGCATTATCACGATGAATCTTTTGAATCCATTCCAAATTCACAATGGGAACTACACCCACCAGTAGGTCAACATACTGAGCAACATCAATATCTTTGGCAGCGATACCACCATGCAAACCTTCATAAAAAAGCATATCTGTGCCAGATTCGATGCTTTCCCAAGGAGTGAATTCCCCAGGTTTTGCCTCAGTACCTAAGCGACCATTGTGATGCTCGGCTTCCTCGGTACTGTGGAGATAGTAGCGTCTTTGCCCATTTCCAGTATCGCCATATTCTTTGAAGAGTGCTTCTAGTTTATCTAACACATTTGCTTCTAAGCCGAAGTGACTCATGTTGCGACCTTCAGCCGTAGCTTTCTTCATCACTTCACGCATCTCTACACGGTTATATTTGTGATAGCTATCGCCTTCGACGATCGCTGCCTTAATATTTTCCATCAAAAAGATATGTTCAAAAGCACGTTTGACGGTACTAGTCCCAGCGCCAGATGAGCCTGTAACAGAAATAACTGGATGTTTTTTAGACAAATTTTTTCTCCTTAATTTTATTTAATTAATGTGCTTTTTATTAACTTGAGTGCGATCGCTCGTAGACGAAGAGTCACAAAAAATCTTAAAACTACTATACCTTTGTATATAGCGCCCAAGAAAGCAAAATAATGATCAACTTTAGGGCAAAATTTGCAGACATGATTTCTGGTCTATCAAAATTACCGCAAAAATTCGCTGAACCTTTAACTATAGGCAATGTCATCCTCAAAAGTCGGGTGCTGCAATCGCCATTGTCAGGGGTGACAGATTTGGTATTTCGGCGGTTAGTAAGGCGCTATGCTCCTAATTCGATGCTTTATACCGAGATGATCAGCGCTACGGATTTGCATCACAGGTCAGCTTTGCCCAAATTAATGGAGATCGATCGCTATGAAACACCGATCAGCATTCAGCTTTTTGATTGTCGTCCTGATTTCTTAGCAGAGGCTGCCCAAAAAGCCGTTATCGAGGGTGCAGACACCGTAGACATTAATATGGGTTGCCCAGTCAATAAAATTACCAAAAAAGGCGGTGGCTCGTCTCTGTTACGTCAGCCTGAGCTTGCCGCGCAGATTGTGCAATCGGTAGTTGATGCTGTCGATATTCCTGTAACGGTGAAAACCCGCATCGGTTGGGACGATGCCGAAATTACGATTTTGGACTTTGCTAAGCGGATGGAGGATGCAGGCGCAAAGATGATCACTGTTCATGCTAGAACGCGAGCGCAGGGCTATTCGGGTAATGC
>JANNDZ010000744.1:0-4785 GCA_031378395.1 Pseudanabaena sp. OTE_75_metabat_487_sub | reverse complement strand
GATGAACACGATCGTGAATAACAGCGCATACACCCAGGCGCCATGCGCGGCGACGAAATCCGCCAGATGCACGTCGAGATGAATGGCGATATCCCAGGCCGATGCGAGCAGTTCCATAATATAAAACGACTGACTATGGATTGGATGTCTTTACGAAGATCAAGTTTGTCTGTCTAAAGGCAGAAAATATAAAGAAAGATTGCGAATATCTAAACAATCTGTTACATTACTAAATATAAATTAACTGTAAAGGTAATTCGATTATGTCTGATGAAAGCCGTAACGTATGGAATTGGGGTTTCACTTCTGGTGCTGAAAACTGGAATGGACGCTTAGCAATGATCGGATTTGTATCTGCATTAGCGGTCGAATTAATTAGCGGTCAAGGCGTATTGCACTTCTGGGGCATCCTGTAATTCTTAATATTTAGCCAATCAAAAAGCCTCGACTAGTCGAGGCTTTTTTATTGGCTAAATAAAGGCGGCACACCGCCTTTATTTTATTCAGCAGCAGCAGCAACTGCTACGTCAGCAACAGCCACATCGGCAGTAGCTACAGGTTCTTCAGCATCAGGAATGATTGCTTCAGCATCTTCTGCTTCGATAGCTTCTGGCTCTAATTTGATCGTCATATAACGAATTACGTCATCGGCAAGACGCATGGATCTTTCTAAACTTTCGATGGTTTTAGGAGTTGCTGTGTAATTTACTTGAATGTAAATGCCTTCGCGGTGACCTTTAATGTCATAGGCTAATCTGCGTCTGCCACGATGTTGAATCGTAATATCTTCGGATTCTTGTTGTACTAAGAAGTCTTGATATTTTGCGATCGCGGCATCGGCTTCCTGATCGGGAAGATCGGGACGCAGGATATACATGGTTTCGTACAAACGCTTAACAGTCATTGAATTTTTTCCTTACGGTCAGTATTTGGCTTCTGAAGGTTTAAGTACAGAAGCAAGGATCTATTATCATATCGTGTTAAGTCATTCTATAGAGCAAATTTTTAGAGAACACCAGCAATTCTGATTATAAAAATCGGTTTTTTGAAAGCCTGCCTTATGTGGGCTTTCAAAAAACCGATTTTTGAGTTTCCAATACCAAAGGCGCTGGAAACTCAAAAATTGGTTTCATAGCTAAATAAAAAAGACAAGTGCTGTCACGGAGAAATAACTCTTGTATTTTGGACTAATTTTATATATTAATCGTATAATTACAATAAGTGGATCAAAAAGCCATTTAGCTTAGGCGCAATAGAGACAGAGTGAAAAATATGGCAGTGAAAACTAACACGGTCGCTGATGTTTTGATTGTCGAAGATGAACTTGTTGCAGCAAATGCTCTATCAGATGTTTTAGCTGATATGGGCTATCGAGTTCTGGCTATAGCTGACAGTAGTGATGGTGCAATTACTTCAATCCGCCATCAGGTTCCAGATATTGTTTTGATGGATATTAAACTTAGAGGCTCAGTTAGTGGGATCACTGCGGCTGATGAGATTCATAAGATCGCCTCTATCCCCGTAATTTATCTAACAGCTTTTAGCGATCCTGAGACTTTAGAACAAGCGATCGCTACTTCTCCCTACGGATATCTCACTAAGCCACTTAGATACGCGGAAGTTAATGTTGCGATTATGCTGGCGCTGAAGAAGCACCATGAAGAAAAAATATTGCAAGAAGCGCTGGACAAAGAAAAAGAGCTTCATATTTTAAAGTCTCGTTTACTTGCTATGGCTTCCCATGAATTTTCAACGCCAATGTCAGTAATTCGATTATTAATTTGGAAATTACAAACCTTTGAAGATCAGCTGACTAAAGAAAGTAGAGCCAAGAATCTTGCTTCTATTCAATCAGCTATTAAAGATATTAATTGGTTACTTGAAGAGGTAAAATTTATTGCTTGTTCGGAGTCAGGAAAATTCCCATTTAATCCTGAAAGTGTAGATGCGATCGCCTATTGTCAGCAATTGGTGGATAGCTTTGAGACAGAAGATAGTATTCGTAAATGTCGGATTAAATTTCATAGTCGCGGGCGATGTCAAAAATTGAAGTTTGATAAGAAGTTACTTTGGCATATATTTATGAATTTGGTCTCTAATGCTATTAAATATTCCTACGAAGGTGGGACTATTGATGTGGAATTGATTTGTGAGTCAAAGCAGTTATTTTTAAGTATTAGAGATCATGGTATTGGCATACCTGATGAGTATTTAAATAATCTATTTTTACCGTTTTTGAGAGCTGATAATGTTGGCTCTGTGAAGGGTTTAGGAATGGGGTTATATATAGTTAAGCAAGCTGTAGAAGCACATTCTGGCAAGATTACTGTTGAGAGTGAGGTCAATATGGGCACAAAATTTACAGTTGTTTTGCCTTCAGCATAGTAAATCCCAAAATATGTACCATCCGCTGCGCGGATGGTACATATTTTGGGATTTTATTATATCTTTAGAGATAACTCTTTAGGCTTATTTTTGACTTCTTATTTATGATGATTATCCATTGGATTTAGAACAAATAAAAGCTTATAAAGTATATAGAGTAAGCATTACTTGCTGTGAATAAGTTGTTAATGGCTCTATGGGAACAGATTAAAAATGTGTTTAACAATACTTTACATATCGTGGAAACAGATGTAAGGTCTAATCCATGTTAAAAGTCTGTATTGATTTTCCTTTATTACTGCATAGACCATGTTTCCTAAAGGAGGTAACGACATGACAGAACTGGGGATGGGCTTCAGAGATTAATTATCGACTGCTTACTTGTTGTGAGCAACGTGACTGAACAAAAACTTTTTAAAAACTCAACGCATATAGAAGTTTGGTCACAAGTTGTTGGCAACGAGATTATTAACCGTCTCACAGAATTTACTTTGGGTAATACCAATTCTCAAAATTGCAACGCCATTTTGAGAAATTAAAATCCTTCTAATGAGTTTGGGTTTTAATTACCTAAAGTGTAGTCACACATTGGGTAATTGGTATAAGTTTTAGTTAGCGGCATAGGCTAAAAAACTTGCATCATCAACAAATAGTAAAACTGGTGAGACCTCAATATTGGAGGTTTTATGAATGTTCGTGGAAAAACAGCTCTAATCACTGGAGCTTCGCGAGGTATTGGAAGGGCGATCGCATTGGAACTCGCACAACAGGGAGTTAAGTGCTTGATTTTGGTTGCTCGCGATCTGGAACGCTTAAATTCTGTGGCTTTGGAAGTGGAAGCTTTAGGAATTGAAGCGGTGAGTTTACCTCTAGATCTATCGGAGACAGTTGAGGTAAACATTGCGATCGCACATGTATGGCGTGATTTTGGCCCAATTGATATTCTGGTTAACTGTGCTGGTGTGGCGCATCAATCTTCTTTTTTGCGATCGCGCTTTCAAGATGTGCAATCAGAAATCGAGGTCAATTTGCTGGGTATGTATGCGATCACGCGGATGGTGGCAAGGCGGATGGCGGTGCTGCGCAATGGCAGCATTGTCAATGTCTCTAGCCTGATGGGTAAGGTCGCTGCGCCGACGATGGCGACTTATTCGGCAACTAAATTTGCGATCGTGGGGTTCACTCAGGCTCTGCGTGGTGAGTTGGCTGCCTACAATATCAAGGTGTCGGCGTTACTTCCTTCTCTTACTGATACTGATATGGCGCATGATTTGGAATGGTTTCGCTGGGTGGCGATGATGACTCCGAAGCAGGTGGCGAAGGCTCTGATTGCGGGGCTAGAGCGTGAGACTCCTGAAATCCTTGTCGGATGGCAAAGTCATCTGGCGGTTTGGGGGCATCGGCTCTTTCCATTCCTAATGGAAAAGATCTTGCTAATCGCTGCTCCTAAAGTTGGCTAAAGCCAAGAAAAGGAAAAAGTGAAAAGGAAAAAATTTCAATCTGTTTTTTCCTTTTCACTTTTTCCTTTTGCCTTGACAATAATTGATCCTAAGATTCGGGTGATTTCTTCGTCTTCTTGGGCGATTGGGGTGAGGCGGTTTTCGGGGATGATTTCGGTGGCGGCGAGAAGTTTTAGCCAGTAGAGTGTTTCTCTTACTTCTTTGAGGGCAATGTAATTTTTGCTAATAAAGTCGGCTTTGCTTTGTCCTGCTTGTCCTTCTTGGACGTTTGCGCCGATAGATGTTCCAGAACGCAGTAGTCGTTTGCCAATCGTTCGTGCGACTCCACTTGATTCTTCGAGATGTTAGCAAAGTTTGACGATACGAATAGCGAATTGGAAGGTGCGATCGGGAATGGTTTGCATTTCAAGGAAAAGGGGAAAAGTAAAAATTTCTTTTGATATTAACGAATAACATTGCAAAAAAATAAATCTATCTGCATCTTATTTTTTCCTTTCTGCTTTTTCCTTAATATAGAAGTGTAAAACCTTTATTTGTTAGACTTCACAAGTCTCAATGCGAGAAAAGAAGTAGAAGTACCCCGCACTTCTATGAAGAAACGAAACAGAAAACTGAAAAAATGGGAGATGTCCCTTAACAGACAAAAAACGGTTGTTATTGTTCAGAAACGGCTGGGGATAGTCTATCCATTTGCCCTTTAATTTCCATGCTGCGCGATCGCAAAATTTTCCCCAAGTCTCAGAACTTGTATCACTAAAATCTAGCTTACCACCACACTCAACATAAATTTGCTTCTGGACACTAAGGGACTTCCAGACAAAAAATCATTCCAATTTTAATGTTGGTACGTACAAAATATCGACAAACCATTTGCCAAGGTCTAATTGTTTACCATTAACCTCTAAACATGTCATTCTTTGAATCTGATTTTCTATTTCAG
>JANNDZ010000742.1:0-1895 GCA_031378395.1 Pseudanabaena sp. OTE_75_metabat_487_sub | reverse complement strand
AAATTATATGCCTGTTGACGAAAGTCCTGTAGTTTATCAATAATCATGACTGTAGATGTGCTTTTTCTTTTTCATCTACTTTAGGCAGTTTGTATCTCTTTTACTCTGCCTTTTTTTCCTTTTTTAGTCTAAACTCCAGTGTCTTAAAAACAGCAGCTACAGGGGAAATGACTTCTGAGGAAACAGAACTGAGCGAAACAATGCAGAGCAATGCGGGAATTCGCGATCGCGTGTTTTATGTATTCAACCGCATTGATGAGACTTGGACTAATGACCAGTTGCGCGATCGCCTGCAAAATACGATCAACACTCAGTTTCGCAACAGCTCAAAAATCTATAAAACTAGTGGTTTGCTTGGCTTCTATGGTAGTCAGATTAAAAATACGAGTGCTAGCGATCGCTTTGGTTTAGATTCAGTATTTGTCGAAAGTGTAAAGTCAGTGGGCGGGCAGGAGGGCACACCACAGTTTGTCAATGAATTCAACAGCTATTGTCTGGTTTCTGGCAAGCTGGATATTATAAAGTTCCCAATTCCTTACAGCGTTTTAGAAACGAATGTGAAGAATGAGAAGTATGTACGGTTGCTAGGTGGCTTGGGTACGGGACTAATCGGGCAATTGATCAAAGATAGTGGCATTGAGGAGTTTCGCACGGCGATTACTCGCTATTTAACCACTGAGAAACGTCCTTTATTATTCGCGGATCTTGCTAATGATTTGCAGCCGATTTGTATTGCCCTGCGTCAGTCCTATCTAGAAGCTTGGCTACAGCTCGAAAGCCAACCTCGCGATATTGACGCGATCAAGTCACAGGAGTTGCAGAAGCTCAGTCGTGATCTCAAAGAAATTGGCGATCGCCTCTACGAAGATATTGCCAAAGAAGTAAATGTCGCGGTGGCTAGCGATCGCAACGAATCCTTAGAAGCTGATTATTTGAAGCTAAAAACCAAGATGGTTAGGCGTTTAGATGAACTGATTGTCGATTTCTCTGTTGCTGTCGTGCATCAACGTGCTCAGGCAAGTCATCGCCGTAATTCTGTAGTTCCTGTGATGGGGATTTTGACTGAGGGATTCTATTTCTTGGCAAATGAGCTAGAAGATGTTCTGGTCGAATGCTCGAAAGAAATTATTACCAATTTCTTCCAAAATCTGATTGAGAAGATCAAGAAGACCGACTATTATCTGGAACTTTATCGTTTGCTCGGTAACGATGGCGGCACGGAGAATTATTTACAAAGCTTGATGGTTAAGGCATCTGATGCATTGGTAAATGAAGCTAAGACGGAATGCGATCGCTATGTGCGAGAACGTCCAGCATTCTATGCAGAAGGAACTGCGGGATTCTGGCAATTGCAGCAAACGTTGCAACTGGTTTGCCGTGGCTATGACTATCAGAGCATGATCGAGGCTGAACCAGCAATTCGCCAGCTTTTAAAGCTGGATTTTGAATTCAAAGTCAAGGATACGGTAATTCGGACTTTCCGCCAGACGATCAATCAAACGATCAATACGCATTTACTTGCGGGTGCAGAGAAACAAGCTGATGAGATTTTGCAGCAGTACGATCGCGCTCGGGCATATCTTGCTCAAACTCTTGAGAAGGAAGCTCAATCTAAGATTGATAACAATCGCCGTTTGCAAGGTGACATCAAGCAAAATATTGATGCTTATAATGCCGCAGTGTCCAACATTAACGGTTGTTTAGAAGCAATGCAATTGTCTCGCAAAAAGTTGCCCGTCATCAGCGAATCTGATTTGTCGGTTGTTATTGTGCCAACTGTAGCGATCGATGTGATTGATGCTGATTCTGTTGTTATTGATGAAGCGATCAATTCAGTGTAATAATCTACATTTTAGATGACGCAATATATTTGATTTTGAGTTTGATAAAGGCTA
>JANNDZ010000697.1:0-2996 GCA_031378395.1 Pseudanabaena sp. OTE_75_metabat_487_sub | reverse complement strand
CAACGAGTACAAGTACCGCAATGATCAGTATGTGGTGCGTCAGGCTCTAATTCTAAGTTAGTCAGCACCTCTCCCAAAAACAGCCAGGAACCGTAGTCCCGCGTAATTACATTACTATGTTTGCCAATCCAGCCAATCCCTGCTCTCTGGGCAAAGGCTTTTTCCGCGATCGGACCAGTATCCACATAATAACGAGTTTGAATATTTTCCCCTTGAGTGTTTAACCAAGTTGCCAAAGCTTTGAGCTTCTTGGACAAAACCTTGTGATAGTCACGTCCCCAACCATAGCGGGAAATCTTGCCCACATTGCGATCGCCTGAATGCTGATGAGGTGTGTAGTAATTTAAAGCTACACAAATTACCGACTTTACTCCTGCCATCACCTGCGTAATATCTTGCCGCTTGGGATTTGTCATCCAATCCATATCTGCTTGATATCCCAGTGCTAGCCATTCCTGCAAACGTTCTGCCTCAAGTCCAGACTCGGCTCTAGCTATGCCAACTTTACAAAAACCGAGGGCGATCGCTTTTTGTTGAATTGCTAATTTAATTTCAGCTTGCGATAAATTTTCCATAATTATAGTCGCCGTCAGTATTAAACCCAAAATATGAGAGGCAGCGCGAAGCGCCGCCTCTCATATTTTGGGTTTAGAGAATTAACCGCCGCCTAACCAACCAAAAAATCCACCCTTTTTGTCATTCTTGGCTTTAGGATCAGTTTTTGACGCATTAGTGCCGCCAGAATTTGTCCCATTTACTTGGTCAATATACTGCTTGGCTATAGGTTCATCAGGGTTTAGTTTCAGTGCTTGCTGAAAGCTCACTTTTGCCATGCCTGATAATTTTTGATTCATATAGACAAAGCCCAGCAAAGCATGGCATTTACTATTGTTGCAATCAAGTTGGATGGCACTACGCAGTTCTTTTAGAGCTGAAGCCCATAATTTTTGATTGATGTAGTTTTCAGCCTGTCGAATATATTGATTAAGTGAACCATTACTAGCTTGGTTTGTATTACTAGCTTGGTTTGTATTTTTTGATGAAGTATTAGCTGCATTACTGTTATTACGCAATGGTGCTTGGGACTCACTTCGCATTTGGTAGCTGCTACCTGCGCTGGAATAAGATGATCCTGCTCTATTAACCCCTGTGTTATTAATACCTGCATTGCTAGACGCACTAGCTCTATTAACTCCTGTGTTACCAGTCTGAATTCTGGTTTCGTCATCAGCAGGTTTTACAGAAGATGTATAGGACGAAGAACCTGCACTTGGTGAACTTGGTAAAGGTTTGTAACCCTCTTGCAGAAGAATATGTATTAAATTCAGTTCACTCAATAAAGCAATTTTTTCTAAGGCTTGACCGAGATCTTGATACTGGACTTTGGCTATTTCATGAACAGTTTGTTCATAGTTAAAGTCTTTCGAGGAAATTAAATATTGTTGAGCAATGTCTGCCTGAGGAACAAATTTTTGATTACGCTTCATTAGACGTTTGCCGAGCAGTTTTAGAATTGCTGAATATTCTGTCCGCTCTCTTTCTTGGCAAAGCACATTGTAAGCAGGATTAACTAATTTGGATAAATATTGAGTGGCTACTTCCTTCTCAGAATTTGATCGCCCATGAATATCAGGATGGAGGCATTTAGCAATTAGAAGATATCGCCTACGCACAAGGGAAGATTCCGCTGTTAGTGGTAAGCCCAACACAGCGTAATAATCATTAAAGTCGTATTGACCGATGCCGCGATCTATACGAAATGTTCTTGGGTTTTCCACGATCTATCCTCTGTGCTGCTCTACCCAAACATGATCTTTCAGATTCTAAAAGATACTAAACTAGATAAGTAATGATAGCTTACCCACCACCGTTGCAGGTGCGATCGCAATAATCACATATTTTATATAGTTTTATATAGGATAATACCAATTCTCGATAGTAGAGTCACATTTTCGAGAATTATAGCTATACTCAATTATCTTAGGACTATTTAAAACCCAAGAAGCGAAGAGTGGCGCAACGAAACTCTATGATTGCAATAGAGCAAAGGCTATGAGCCTGCTAAAACTTGTTTAGCTGTTTGAATTTGCTCATTGCTAAAACCTGCTTCGTTGAGAAAATTTAGAAATTCAGGATTGCGATACCGAGAATCAACACCGATCGCCTGACGAAAAGTTTTTTTTGCACTAGTCTGATCGCCTGATGTCCATTGCGCGATCGCATTAGCGACAAAAGGATGTGGATTATTTGGTTCAAGTTCGATCGCTTTCTGTGAATAGGCGATCGCTAAATCATATTGTTTTAAGCGTTGATAAGCCAGACTAAGATTGTAGTGGGCAATCTCGTTATCTGCCTTGAGCAGGGCAGCCCAGCTATGGAGAACTACAGACTGAGGTAAATCGCCACGCACTAGGTAGACAATGCCGATCGCATTAAATGCTTGCAGTGATGTTGGCGACAAATAAATTGCTTCCCATAGAGAGGTAGCCGCATCATCATCTTTTTTAGAGAGATGCTGTGTCCAACCGAGAATAATCCGCCCATCGAGATTATTGGGATCGAGCGCAACCGATTTTTGCAAAGCGGCGATCGCGTCATCAAAGCGTTCTTGTCGGCGATAGGCAAGTCCCGTTTGGCGATATTCTTCGGCAGCTCGTTTATCGGCTTTGCTTGTTTTGAGAGGCTGCACCAAAGTTGCGTTTTGATTAACCGCGATCGCAGGTAATGTTGGTAATCCTGACATGATGCTTGTGAGTATTCCGCACAAATTTAAACAACCTAATATTTTTAGCGATCGTTTCAAGATTAACTTCCTGTTGGTTATACAAAAAAGTGGCAATTCTAATTATGAAACCGATTTAGTTTTTTATATGGCAAAAAAAGAGTTAGCTAGTAAAAACCTAAACCCCAGAGATGAATTGTGGCGCAAAGCGCCGCAATTCATCTCTGGTTTTATGTCCTAAGCAAACCTTGCTTTGCTATAACAAAGAAAAAGT
>JANNDZ010000693.1:0-3394 GCA_031378395.1 Pseudanabaena sp. OTE_75_metabat_487_sub | reverse complement strand
GGTGGTTGGATTTTTAGCAATGGAGGAGCCGTGACGCTCACCACTATCACCGTGTCGGGTATTACGGCAACTGATTTTGGTGGTGGGATTTTTAGCAATGGAGGAGCCGTGACGATCACCAATAGCAATGTGTCGGGTAATACGGCGGCTAATTTTGGTGGTGGGATTTTGAGCAATGGAGCCGTGAACGTCACCAATAGCACTGTGTCGGGTAATACGGCAACTAATTTTAACGACGGAGGGATTGGGGGCTTTGTAAGCGTGACCCTCATCAATAGTACTGTGTCGGGTAATAGGGCTGGTAATTTTGGTGGTGGGATTGTAAGCGATGGAGCCGTGATCCTCACCAATAGCACTGTGTCGGGTAATACGGCTACGAATAATGGTGGTGGGATTTTTGGCAGGAGCGGCACAATTACCAACAGCACCATTACCAATAACACTGCAACCACAGGCAATGGCGGTGGGATTTTTAGCTTTACTGAATTTGGCAGCACATTTACGATCGCCAACTCAATTGTGGCTGGCAACTTCAAAGGGACGACAGTTCAAGACCTAGGTAGTAATGTCGCAGGAGTAGGATTTACGAACAGTGGTAATAATATCATCGGCGCAAATGATGGCTTTGCTGCTACTTTTGCCACTAGCGCCCTAGTTGGCACGATCGCAAGTCCAGTCAATCCTAAACTCGCGCCATTGGGTAACTATGGCGGCACAACCCAAACTCATGCTCTGTTACCCGACAGCCTAGCCCTAAATGCGGGTAGTAATGTTGGCGCTCCTGCCACCGATCAGCGCGGTGCGACACGCATCAATGCTGGAACTATAGATATTGGTGCGTTTGAGTCACAGGGCTTTAGCCTCACACCTCTGGCGAATACCACACCCCAAACCACAAATATCAACACCAGTTTTGCTCAGCTACTAGGCGTGCAAGTGACGGAAAACTTTGTAAATGCTCCAATTTCGGCTCCCAATATTCTCGTCACCTTTGCTCCATCGTCCAGCAGTGCTAATGGAGTATTTGCTGGAAATGCTAGCGTACTCACCAACAGTCTCGGCATTGCCGTAGCTCCTGAGTTCACCGCCAATGGAGTTTCAGGCAGTTATACCGTGGCGGCGACAGCAACTGGATTTACTCCCGCATTATTTTCACTGACCAATGCCGCTTTACCAGCAACTAATCAAGTTGTGAATGGATTTGGTGGCGTATTTCCTAGCCGTGAGGATTTGGAAGGACGCTCACTGAGATTAGATGACCAAGATCTAGAAGTGAGCTTCACAGAGGTTCTTTGTCTTGACGAATCTCTCGCAAATGATCGGGTTACTTCCATCCCTACTTGCAAAAAACAAATTGAGTCCAATTAAAAAAGAGCCTCGCACTTGAGTGCAGGGATACTGCTTAGGCTATTCACAGACTGACTAAATTATCCCGATGAATTACCGTCTCTTCTCCGTCAAAGCCTAGCAATTTAGGGATATCTTCTGATTGAGAGCCGAGAATGCGAAGAATGTCACTGCTGCTGTAATTTGAGATGCCTCTAGCAATCTCTTTGCCATTGCGATCGCATAGACTCACAGACTCATTTGCTTCAAACTTACCATCTACTTGGGTGATTCCCGCAGGTAATAGCGATCGCCCTTTGCGAATCACCGCAGTCACGGCTCCATCATCTAAAAACAACTTGCCAAGAGGAACCATGCCATAAGCAATCCAACGTTTACGCGCATTAACTGTTTTGGGTTGAGCCGCAAATTGTGTACCAAAGTTCTCGCCACGGAGAATTGCTGATAGGCGATCGGGGAATGCTCCTCGTGTAATTACAGTGCGAACTCCTGCTGCTGAAGCAATTCGTGCCGCATCAAGCTTTGTGGTCATACCGCCAGTTCCCCATTGAGTACCGCCGCCCTGTGCGCCTAGTGCTTGCTTCTCACCGATCGCTTGCCTAAGTTCTTGAAGTTCTGAATATTCTACAAATTCGATTGGCTTTGCTTCAGGATTTTGACGTGGGTCATCGGTATATAGGCGATCGACATCGGTTAAGAGAAATAACCAGTCAGCCTCAACTAAACTTGCCACCAATGCTGAAAGCGTATCATTATCTCCAAACTTCAGCTCATCGACTGCAACCGTATCATTCTCATTCACGATTGGCACTACGCCCATCTCTAGCAACTCATGGAAAGTCGCATGGACATTCATGTAATGCTGCCGCTGAATCAGATTTCCTCGTGTTAATAAAACTTGAGCGACAGGCTGTTGTAACGAGCCAAAAAAGTCATCGTAAATCCTGATTAAACGTCCTTGCCCCACAGCAGCTACTGCTTGCTTTTTAGATATTTTGCGAGGACGTTGTTTCAGTCCGAGCCTTCCGCAACCAATTCCAACCGCACCTGAAGAAACTAAAACAACACTATGCCCCTCCCGCCGCAAATGCACGATCGCTTCAACTAATTTGGCGATCGTTGCTAGTTGCAAATCCCCTGATTCGGGATGACTAAGACTAGATGTGCCAATTTTAATAACAATGATCTGCGGTTGCATTTGTTAAGGTGCATTTGTAAAGGGTAGGATAAGAAATCTAGCGACTTTTTATCCTACAGCGCTTTGTGCTGAAATAAAACTCAATATTTCTGTCGAGAATGTTGTAAAGCAACACTCTCGACGTTTTAATAACCGCTCGCAGCAAGATCAGGATGGAAGCTGCCAATCTTGAGTCGATGTACTTCTGTTTCCATTACTCCATTAGGATAAAGCCTTAAATGACGGAATCCAGGTGGCTGACTATCAATTTGGAACTTGTGGTTTTGAGGCTGAAATTGAATACATGTCGAAGGTGTCACCAAACAGCGGACTGAATTATGGGGTGTTTCATAAATTTCATCAAAGTCTTGATGAGCATGTCCATTCAAGACAACTTCAATTTGGGAATGGCGATCGCAGATTTCCCAAAACTGATCTTGATTTTCTAAGCAAATCCCATCGATCCATTGAGAGCCTAATGATACAGCAGGATGATGAAAGGCAATCAAGGTCGGACGATCAGGATAAGCACTCAGATTGTCTTCTAGCCATTCCAATTCGGATTCTTCTAAATATCCATGTACTGCGCCAACGACAACGGAGCTAAGTAACAAAATCCTCCATTTTCCGACATCTATCGATCGGTTTAGATGAACGTATTCGCTAGGTAAGTGACTTTGCATTAAGGGCAAATCATCATGATTACCTGCTAAACAATAAGCATGAATACCAAACTTATCAAGCGATCGCTGTAAGCGATCGTAGGATGCAGCAGTGCCATCTTGAGTTAAGTCCCCCGTCAAAAGCAACAAATCAATCCGTGGTAAGGTTCTTTTAACATCAACTAGAACTTCTTGAAAAGAAGATTCC
>JANNDZ010000628.1:0-4088 GCA_031378395.1 Pseudanabaena sp. OTE_75_metabat_487_sub | reverse complement strand
GCAAAATTTAATAAATCCTGCGGCGGCTCTTGCTGTTTTGGTGATGTATTCGGCGATCGTTTCGTCTTCTTCACAGCCTAGGAATACGCGGGCGTATTTGCCCATGAGATATAGCAATTGGTTGGATTGTCCCTGTCCTGTCCATCCTGCTTCGATTTGTTTTTCGAGGTCTTCTCGCCATTTAATTGGTTTGCGGTTGTCTTTAGGTGCTTGATAGTTGGCTTGGGCTTCGGCGATCGCTTGGTTTAGCAGGTCGATGTCTTGATGCTCTTGTACGGTCAGCCATGTTTCGACAAATTGATTTAGATCCCGTCCGATAATTTGGAGGTCGTTGTCGAGTTGGTAACTGCCTGTTTGCAGGGGCAGCCGATGTCCGTTGTATTCTGAGTCGTATTTTTTTGTGTTCGGAAAGCTCTCGATTACTCCTGCGGCGATTTCGCAATTGTTATTTTGCAGGCTGGCTTTGATCGCGCAGGCTAAGCCGAAGCTGGGTACTTCTTGCCACAGGGGATAGTAGATATGCAGTCCTTCGCTATGCGAACTCTGCACGATTAGCGGTCTGACCAATCCTATTTCTTCTAGGGCTTGGAGGACTGTCTTAAATTTCTCGTGGTTGTTGCTGGGGTGGTAGGGGCTGCCTTTGTCTATGTCGAGGAGGGCATATTCGGTTTGGTTGCCAAATCTTACGCCGATCAGCGTTTCGTTATCTGCCCAATAGTCGTACAATCGCCTTCCCGTGATGGGATAGCGCGTTTCGGTTTTCCATTCGGGTTTGCTCGTCCGATCTATATTTTTGGCATAGATAAAGTTCCACGCATAGGGGAAAAAGCTGGCAAAGGTCTGCGCCGCTAATTCTGTGGTGGTTAATGATTTTGGTTCTAAGCCTTTAGTCGTGAATTTAAGATCGGCAATATTACAAATACGAGCTTCTTGCGAGGTCATGCTTGTTGACCTCCTTTCTGCTTGTCACGGGCGATCGCTTTGCCGATCTGCCGAGGCAAGTCTCGCAAATTTAAAAACATCTCAATTGTCCTGATTGTAAGGTTTGTAGCGATTTCAATCAGGAAATGAACAGATTTTTTGTGTTTATTTCAACGCTTCAATTATAGTTTTTTGCTGAATTTTAAAAATTTTCATAGAAAACTATTGCTAAACTTGTATCTTGCGTTAAGATATAGAGAAGCGCTGAACAAAATTGCCGTCTGAAAGCAACATCTGTCCATTCCTGGATATTGAATTTAATAAAGCCTTCGGGTTTACAAAGAAGCTAGTGGGTGGAATCACTGGCTTTTTTGTGTCTGAAGGGGAAAACGAGCTAAGTGATCTCCTGACAGATAAAAAACAGTGTTTTAAGCATACAGCGATCGCTCTAGATCTGATCTATAAAAGATCAAAATTTTATCTAAATAAACCTCGATTTTGCTGACAAGCATCAATAATGTCAGCTGTGACACTTTTTTAGTAATGGCAAGTCCCTGTAGAGGGCTTGCGTAGTAGTGTTTTCCCTACTGTCAGGGGCTAAGACGACAGAGGGATAATAAGATACAAAGCTGATTAGAGGACAAAGGTTTATGTACTTTCACTCGTCTTACCTGATTCTAATTCCAGGGATGATTCTGATGTTTTGGGCGCAGCATCGGGTCAAAGCAACCTACGAAAAATATGCGGAAATCCAATCGAGTTTGGGGATGACAGGCGCACAGGTAGCTCAAACTATCTTGCAACGTATGGGTATTTATAATGTCACGGTTGAACAAGTCGAAGGTGAGCTAACGGATCATTACGATCCATCCGCTAAAGCAGTGCGATTATCGGAGTCGGTATACGCATCATCATCCCTAGCCGCTGCCGCGATCGCTGCCCATGAATGTGGTCACGTATTGCAGGATGTACGAGGCTATCAATTCATGAATATCCGTGCATCGCTAGTACCTGTGGCAAATATCGGCGCAAACTTTGGACCACTGATGGTAATGGCAGGACTATTTCTAACCTCATTGGGTAGTCTGAGTACAGTTTTTATCAACATTGGCATTATTTTGTTTGCTGGAGCGATTCTGTTTCACATCGTCACTTTACCCGTTGAGTTTGATGCATCAAGCCGCGCTTTGAGACTGATTGATGAATTGGGGATTTTGCAAGGTGCTGAAAGTCGAGGCGCTCGGAGTGTCTTGAATGCGGCAGCTTGGACATATGTAGCGACGGCAATTTATGCAGCCTTGCAACTGGTGCAGTTGTTATTGATGAGCGGCGACCGCTAAATTGACAGTCCTTACAAAAAAATAAAAAGCGGCGCTAAGCGCCGCTTTTTATTTTTTGAGTAATAATTTTGTCAACTCATAAAAACCAGCAAACTCAGAAGCTTGAGTAATGTACTTGGGTAAATGCATCATTTTGTCTTGATAATGGCGAACATTTGCCACGCCGACCGAGATCGGAAATAGATCAGGATTAAACATTGCTTCATCATTAGGACTATCGCCAATGGTTAAAACTTGCGGTGAATTAAGTTCAGGAAAATATTTTTTTAGAACCGACATCAAACCAGTAGCCTTATCTTGGCTGAGGGGCTTGATATGACATTGGACATTGCTATAGGTAAAACTCCAACCCATGAGATCGCATTGAGCAGAAATTGCTTGAATATCATCAGCCGATAAATTATCGACATCAAACGTCCAATCGGTAATACGGAACTGATTATCAGCAGAAGTGAGAAGATTAGGAAATAGCTGCTTAATGTGGTGGAAAGTATTTTCTAGAAGAATGCGATGTCTAGATAAATTGGGAACCGAAGAGAGCAAATCTTGAGTTCCATTTGGCTGCAAAAAGATTCCCCCATTTTCCGCGATCGCCCCTTCGACAGGCAAATAATTCACCAAAGCACTAACCCAGCCTGCCGAGCACCCAGTCACCAAGAGGACTTTGATTCCTGCTGATTGTAAATTGAGAAGAGTCGAGATAAAATCGGAAGAGAATTTCCCATTGTGGGTAAGAGTACCATCAACATCGGAAGCAATTAAACGGATGTCGGACAAATCAGCTTGATTGAGATTGAGCAGGGTCATACAGAAGAAATGAAACTACAACCAGAATACAGCCAACGTGAGACTATTGGAAAATCTAGCGATTCGCCAATGAAGCTAAAACCACCATAATGGAGGATTGACAATCCCAGAATTTGTACCAACAATATTGTCAAACATCAATCCAGAGAAATTGATAGAATCTCATTCTTGAGTTATCAATTCTCCTCATCCATCATCTTCAATCCCAAGCACCTAAAGAGGAACCAATGAGAAATAATATTCAGTCCAAGATTGACGCAGGCTATACCTACGACGAACTACTGAGCGAAGGACTAGCCAGCTTTGATGACATCGCCCGCTATGAATCGCAGTATTCCCTGTATGACGAAGATGGCGAACCGAAGACTAAAAAGGTAAAGACAAAAGCAAAACCGAAGATCCAAGCAATCAAACCTAAAAAAGAACCAGAAATGGACTTTGAATTCTAGCGAGAAATTACAACATGGAATTTAGACAGATCGACCTGAAGACAGGGCAAGAGTTACCCTTGCCCGTGAAAACCGTTGAGCATAGCTACCTCGAACTGAAGATTGGCAAAGACATCGAACCGAGTAAACTCGCTGTCGGCAAGATGTACGACGGCATCACCGAAAAAGATATTGAGCGACTGCAAGAGCAAGGACTGTACCTAATTCTAGCCAATGGCAGAACCGCTTACTTTGGCGATCGCCAGATCGCTGAAAAGGTAAGCCAAGAAATCTTCACCAATCATAGCGATGCCGTCGCCTATGGCAGTTTGCCCGTCTCCGAAGCCAAGACATCTATATTTAAAGAGCGATCACGAATCCTAATCATCGATGATGAAACCCTGAATAAAGATCCAGCCACAGGAATCTACCAAGCTGACTGGGGAAAGCAACCCATTACCCTCAGTAATGGCATCACCCTCAGCGAAAAAGCGATGGGACTCATTGCCAGCAAACTCGGCGACTGTTATAGCCTGATCTCTCCAGACCTCGCAACTCAACTGCAAGCCGAATCAAATCGTCCATTTCAATA
>JANNDZ010000656.1:0-2900 GCA_031378395.1 Pseudanabaena sp. OTE_75_metabat_487_sub | reverse complement strand
GCGATCGCTGATCTCTGCCAAAACGATGTTGCTCATCGATTACCGCTAATCCTAGCCGCGCAAAGTTGACCCCATCTTGAATTAAGGCGTGAGTACCAATTACCAAAGGCAATTCACCTGTTTCCAATTGCCGCAAAGTTTCGCGACGTTTTGCCGTTTTCGTGGAACCAGTTAAAATTTCTACGGGCAAATTTAGCTGCATAAACCACTCGACAATTTTGCGATAATGCTGCTCGGTGAGAACTTCTGTTGGAGCCATTAAAGCCGTTTGATAGCCTGCCTCGATCGCAGTTAAAAGTGCGTACACCGCGACAATGGTTTTGCCTGAGCCGACATCGCCTTGAACGAGTCGATTCATCGGCGTTTGCCCTTGAAGATCGGCACGAATTTCGGCGACAACTCGCTTTTGAGCATTTGTTAATTCAAACGGAAGTAGCTTTTCTAATTGGGCGATCGCTTGACTTTGAGGGACAAACTGAATTGCTTTTTGTTGATGGCGGCGGTAGAGGGAAACGAGGCGACGATAGAAATATTTGTCGAAGGTGAGGCGAATTACGGCTTGTTCTAGGGTTTCGCTGGTATCTGGATAATGAACTTGGGCGATCGCCTGTGATAAGGGCATCATTTTATAATCATTCAAAAAGCGATCGGGCATCGGATCGTGAATTTGGGCAACTGCGGGTAAACATTGGGCTACAAGGCGACGAATTGCTTCGGGGGTAATTCCTTCTGTAAGTGGATAAACTGGCACGACTCGCCCAACGGTTTTGGACTGGATCGTATCTTGATTATGCTCAAGCACTTCCACTTCATAATTCTCTAATGTCAAGCCATATTTGCTCTGTTTGACCACACCCGAAGCTGCCACTGTACAGCCTTGTGGATAAAGCTTTTTCTGCGATTCTTGCCAGCCCCGATTGGCATAGCGTTTGCCTGTCCAGAAGCGGCTAAGTTTAATCTGTCCTGTATAGTCGCGCAGAATAATTTCCACAATCGTGAGATTAGTATTTTTGGGGCTAGTAAAGCATCCAAATCTTTTGATCGTGCCGATGACTGTGACCGTATCACCATCTTTAAGGTCACGGATGGGGATCTGCCTCGCATAGTCGATATGATCGCGAGGATAGTAGTTGAGCACGTCGCGCACTGTATGCAAATCGAGCAGCTTAAATTTCGTTGCCATAAATGAACCAACACCTTCTACGCTTTTTAACTCCGTATCGGGTGTTATTTTCTTAACAGCTTTGGGTTCTGTAGCAGCGATCGCTTCGGTCTTAGGTTTCTTTGTTTTTGGGGCGGCGCTAGTTTCGGCGATTTCACGACGACGCACTTCGTAGAGCAGGCGACGGGTTTCAGCGACTAAATGCTGTCTTCTCGCTAGAGCTAAATCACTATATTGAGCATATTGATTGGCAAGGGTGTTGGCTTGAAGGCGATCGCTCATTTCCCAGTCTTCAGGGATCTCTTTTAAGCTCACATTTAAAAAATCTGCAAACAAAAATTGCTTTCCCTGTAAATTGGAAAAGCCTTTCTCTGCCTCAATACTCAAGGCTTGTTGTAAACGGTTTATATCAAGCGGCACAAGTTAGATTGTAGGCAATGGTTTTATGCTGCGAATGGTCGCTCATCCCTATATTGCCATATATCGTCCTTTTCAGTCCTATAGGAGATGTCACTGGACAGTTAACTACAAACTGCGATCGCTATTCACTAGAGGATGACGACTAACACAAATACGATTTACTTCAACTGTAATAGCCGAGCCTTTTCTATGTCATCTCTACATTCAGCAATTACAGTTAGCAACAAATCCGTTAAGGCTTTAGCACGCAACCTTTCAATACGAATACGAATAACTGATGGAGAATCAGCTTCATCAAGTGCTAACAAAGCGTGAAAATCGGCATCAAGGGTAACGTCTACATAGTTTTCTTTTTTGCCTTTTGAATGATATCTGCATCCTCGGCTTGAGAAAATCCAATATCAGCAACATGGATCGCATCAAGACCCTCATCAATCAATAATGTTGCCGAAGAGCGGGGCAATCCTTGATCAAGCAACAGCTTCATAGCGATTTGGTAGTTCAATAATGCGATCATCAAGATAAGAGGATACAAAAATTAGAGATTGCTGGATATCTTCATCTTCTAACTCTGGAAATTCTTGATGTAGTTCTTCGCGATTAGGATAAGTCGCTAGTAACTCAATCACCCTGCGTACCGTAAGATGTAGATTACGAATACATGGCTGACCGTTCATTTGTTTAGGATTGCTCGTAATACGATCTAATCTCATGGAGAGTAGTCCAAACTTTTTAATCGTCATATTGTACCGTATTACCTTATAAGCTTTGCGCGATCGCCCCAACACAATCTCAACAACCCGCGATTGCCCAAATCTCAATCTCAACAACCCACGATCGCCCTCAACTCAATTTCTACAAACTGCGATCGCGCCAATCACAACCAATCAAAAAGCGATCGCCTAACCACTCGCAATCCTAAACGAGAAAGATTCTAATTGGATTGACTTTGAGCAAGTTCTTCTCTCAATACTCTACGCAATGTACTTTCTAGTGGTTCTTGCGCTTTTTGATGGATATGTTGACGTAAAGCTTCGTTGATTGATGTTTGATAATTATCACCGCTCTTGTTGTTAGCTTCTGCTCGAAACCATTCTAAGATCTCATCATCTAGACGAATCGTAATACGAGTTTTTCCTTTAGCAACTGGTTCGATCGCGCCACGGTTGCCTTTGCTGAAATCATATTCTGGTTGCATATTTCTTAATCCTCTTCATATTGTTTACGTTCGCGGCGCTCTGCTAAGCGTGCTGAAATTAGGCGAATGTCTTCACCACGCCATGTGAAAACAACGACTAAGATTCTGCCAAAAGCATCC